>JANLTA010000594.1:0-4958 GCA_031362705.1 Gemmataceae bacterium
GGCATTGCGGTTGGCATGATTGTCTTCAGTGGCACCGGGGGTTTTGGCCTCGGTGGCGGTTACGGCCCCGGCGAAGGTGGTTCCGGCACACCAGTCAAGACAACGGCCGCCACACTGACGGGTGGTTCGCCACAACCTGCCGCGCCAATGCGTGTGGCCATCACCGTGCTCGGTGGTTCGCGCGTTCGCGGGGCAGCGTTTTACCAACTTGATAGCGAGACTTCACCGAAAACGTTGATTCAATTGGAGCCGCAGTTGACCGCCACGATGGCCGGCACCGTGGCCCTGCGACTTTACGATGACAGTGTCGCGCGGGATCACGCCGCTGTCACGGAGTTGATCGCACTGGCCGAGCGGGGCGGCTGGAAAGTGGTGATCGAAGAGTTCAAGGGCCAGTCTTTGCCGCCGGAGGCGAAACGCTCATGACCGCCGTTGCGCCCAATAACGGTCAGGCGACGCTGTCGCCGGATGCTGCGCGTGTTTTGCTCTTCGGCCTGCCGGGTGGTGGCAAGTCGGCATTGCTTGGCGCCTTGGCCCGGGCGTCTGAAATTCAGGAGCGCACTCTCGGCGGTCGAATCAACGATGTGTCACACGGCCTGCGCCGGCTGCGTGAACAGCTTTATGATCACAAGAACGATGCATCCCAGCAACCACTCACCAGCTATCCAATCGAGTTGTATCCGTTCGTTGACGGCAAACCGAATGAAGCCGCCCGAATCAATGTCGTCTTGCTGGATTGCGATAGTCGTGACGTCACCAAGTTGAACGGAACGGCACAACAGGTCTATCGGGCCGACGCTGTGCTGTTCGTGTTGGACGCATCGGCCGGCGATGAACAAGTGGAACGAGATTGCCAGCAGTTCCGCGAGTTTCTGTTGCGCTTTCGCAAGGAGCGCGGACGGCGCACCGATGAGCCAAGTCTTCCATTGTGGCTGGTGCTGGCCAAGTGCGATCGGCTGGCCAGGGCCGGCGACAATCATGCCGTGTGGGCTGAGCGCGTCGAGATGCGGAAAGAAGAGGCAGCGCAACGGTTCGGCGATGTGCTCAAGCAAAATGCCGAGCCGAGTTTTGGCACGGTCAACTTCGCCACGGCCGCGATCGGCGTGAAACAGCCGTTGTTGACGAATGCTTTGGGCCGCGAGGACGAGCCATTCGGTGTGGCCGAATTGTTCCGCGACGCCATCGCCGCCGCCAGGGCCTATCGCGATAAAAAGTCGAAGGGCGAGCTGAATATCCGCCGACTGGTCACGGCTGCCGGGCTGGTCGCCGCCGCTGTCGCAGCTTTTGCGATCCTGTCACCGATATTGCGCAATGCCTGGAAGCCTTCAGAGGCATTGACGGCGCTGACGGCATATCGCCACAATGAAGGTCCGCCACCGGTGGGCTATCTGGCCGAGCCGCTTGAACCCAAGATGGAACAACTGCGTGCCGTGACCCGCGATCCGAGCTTCAGCAAACTCAGCCAGGACGATCAGGAGTTTGTCAACGGCCGCTTAGAGGAGCTGGAACAGTATCGCGAGTTCGCCGCCAATGTAAAGCGCATCGCACCTCCGGCCAACGCACTTAGTCTGATTGAACTGAAACAGATTGAAGACAAGCTGCACGGCGAAGCGGCCATACCCGAAAAGTTCGGCAAAGCATGGGCACAATCGGAGGCCGGTCGCACCTACGAGCGTCTGCACAAGCAGGCTAAATCCCTGCGAGGGTCCGTTACTCAGGCCGTCGGCGAGTTCAATGCCAAGCGTCAGGAGTTCGACAAGTTGTATGTGCTGCCCGAAGGCAAGACGAACTGGAGCGAATGGGGCCAGCGTGCCGCCACCGCGCTGGGCTCGGCCGCGCCGTCCGTCGACTTGGCCGTCACATCATTCACCGAAATCGAGTCGGAGCAGAAACGCTTCGACACATCCCGGCAGCGGCTGGCAACTTTCCGCGAAATCACTCACGTCCTCGGCATGACCCCCGGCGCGGGTCAGACGCTGTTGGTCAATCGGGACTTCAAAGCCAGCCAGGCACCCGAGTTACTGAAGACATTGCTCAAGGAACATCCGAAAGCCGCCGCGTGGGGCAACCCCGATGTGCCTGATGTCGCCATCAATGATGTGAAAACTGCTGCCCGAGCCGCGTACACACAACTGCTCAACTCCGGTCGTATGGCCATCGCCGCCGCTCTTGGCTCGCCGACCGATGGCCCCGAATCACCGGCCCGTTGGCGAACTGCCGTCGAAATTGCTACCGGCGACCCGGCAATGAAAGCCTGGAACGAGTTGGCCCGCATCACATTACGCCTCGCCGGCGACAACACGGATCCTGTTGCCGAGTTGTCGGCATTTCTGCGAAAAGACGAATTCACTCTCGAGATTCAGTCCATCGAGTTGATTCAATCCGAAGCAGCGAGTCGATTGACTCCGACCGGGTCATTGACACTGTTCGTACAAAACGCGCAGGGCCAAGTGGTGAAGAAGCCGTTTCGCGGTCCCGATGTCGCCACCGGCAACCGAATTCGCTTCACTGCCGTGGACGGCAAACCACTGACCTATCGTATCGGCGACCTGATGTGGGCGGAACTCGGCGTGACTGACGCAACAAAAGCCGATTTACAACTGACCTGGTGGGCCAATGGCGTGCGCTCAAAGTTGTATCAATTCGACCGCTTGACCCGCTCGCCCAAAGTCCACAAAATCGACCAACGAGCCGAAGAAGGCCGCCCGCTGCCTGGTGTGCGCCTAGAAATAACACCTCCCGGAGCGATTCCGCACGTTCCTGATTTGATGCCGGAAGATTCGCGTATCCGCTAACTGAGGCTTCCCGTCATGCGTTGGCTGTTGACTAGTTGCCTCGTCGTATTCACAGCATTCTCGGTTCACGCTCAGGACCCGCCGCGTCAAGCCGTTGCTGCCAAGCACGGCATGGTCGTGTGCGTGTCGCCGCCGGCTGCGGACGTGGGCGTCGCGATTCTGAAACAGGGCGGCAATGCGGTCGATGCCTCGGTGGCCGTGGCGTTTGCTATGGCGGTCACGCATCCATCCGCAGGCAACATCGGCGGCGGCGGGTTCATGCTCATTCACCCACCGGTGGGTAAGGGTAATCCCACGGTCATCGAATACCGCGAGACCGCGCCGGCTGCTGCAACTGCTGACATGTTCGCCAAGGAGCGCGATTCGTTTTCGCATCGTGCGGTTGGCGTGCCCGGCACCGTGCGCGGCTTGGAACTGGCCCATCAGAAACATGGCAGCGGCAAAGTACCGTGGGCCGAGCTGGTGCGCCCGGCGATTGTCTTGGCATCCGATGGCTGGACGTTGGAGCCGTGGGCGGCGCGATCGATTAATCGGTTTGTCCGTGACGCGGGTAAACACCCCGAGGCTCAACGCGTCTTCGGCAAACCCGGCGGCGGCCAGTGGCAATCCGGCGATGTGTTGAAGCAACCCGACTTGGCCAAGACGCTGCAAGCCATCGCCGACCGGGGGTCCGATGGCTTCTATACCGGCCCGGTCGCCGATCTGATCGCCGCGGAAATGAAACAGGGTGGTGGTCTCATCACGAAAGCCGACCTGGTGGCGTACACGGCGAAAGAACGAGCACCCATCCGCGGCACCTATCGCGGTTACGATGTCATCGGCACATCGCCGCCCAGTTCCGGCGGCATTGCTGTGCTCGAAATGCTCAACATGTTGGAATGTTTCGATATGAAGAGTCTTGGCCCCGACAGTGCCGAGCGCTGGCACATCACTGCCGAGGTCATGCGCCGCGGCTTTCTCGATCGTGCCCGGCACGTCGGCGACCCGGACTTCGTGAAGATTCCCGACCATATTATCTCCAAGGAACACGCCAAAAGCCTGGCTGCGGGCATTGATCGCAATAAGGCGACGCCCAGTGCCAGTATTGCCACCGATATTCCTCTTGCCGCCGAGCCGGAACACACGACGCACTTTTCCATTGTGGATGCCGAAGGCCGCGCAGTCGCTAATACGTACACGCTGGAAGAGTCTTACGGCTCCAAGATCGTCGTCCGCGGCGCGGGCTTTTTGCTGAACAACGAGATGCTCGACTTCAACCACATTCCCGGCGTGACCAACCGCGCGGGCAAAGTCGGCACCCTCGCCAACCAAGTCGCGCCGGGCAAACGAATGCTCAGTTCAATGACGCCGACGATCCTGGCGAAAGACGGCAAGCCAGTACTCGTGACGGGATCTCCCGGCGGACGCACCATTATTAACACTGTGTTGTGCGTGGTCACCAACGTCGTGGATTACGACATGAACGTGCAAGCGGCCGTGGACTTCCCGCGCTTGCATCATCAATGGTTCCCCGACGAGATCAAATTGGAACGGCTGCGTGAACGGTCCAAACTGATGAACGACTTGGAGCGGCTGGGCCACAAAGTCATCGCCCCGGCTCCGACGCGCACCCAGGGTGATGCCCACACCATTTGGATTGCCGCCGACGGCACCCGTCACGGTGCCGCTGACCGCCGGCTCATGGGCAAAGCCGCGGGATATTAGTTACGGGGTGGACGCGAACCGCCGGGGCGGGTTACATTGGTCCAGTCGCTCCCTGCAGGATGAAACACGAATGCCCGAACTGAGTCTGGTCACCGGTGGCGCTGGTTTTATCGGTTCGCATCTGGTCGAGGCGCTGACAAGCGATGGCCAACCGGTGCGCGTCTTCGATGACCTCAGCACGGGCCTGCGCGACAATCTCAAGCACGTTCGACCGGCACCCGAAATGGTGATCGGCGACCTGGCCGATGCCGACGCCGTGATGAAGGCGATGGCTGGCGTCGGTGTCGTCTATCACCTGGGCGCGCTGGCCTCTGTGGCCCGCAGTGTCGAAGCGCCTTTGGCCACGCATCAAACCTGCACGACTGGCACGCTGCATGTGTTGGACGCGGCAAGGCTCAGCGGTGTTCGCCGCGTCGTGTTTGCAGCAAGCTCCAGTGCCTACGGCGGCCTGTCCGATCC
>JANLTA010000234.1:0-4282 GCA_031362705.1 Gemmataceae bacterium
GACGAACTCACGGATCGAACCGGACCGTCCGGCCTTTGGACGCCGATGGTCACGCAGGAAATCGTCGTCGCCAAAAAACGTGCCCTCGACATTGCGGCGGCGTGCCGAGACATCGATCGCGCGACGTGGTTGGTGGCGGCCCAGCGCACAGTGTCGATCACGGCGGTTCGCCAGGCCTACTTTGATTTGCTGACCATTCAGTCCCGAGCCGAAGTCCAGGATGAACTTTTTCATTTTGCCGACCAATCGGTGAGTAAAGCGGCGCGCCTGCACGCGGCGGGCAGGGTCAGCCGCGTGGACATACTTCAATTGGAAGTGGATCAGGAACGGTTCCGGGCGGATGCGGAAGCCGCGCACAGCGAAGTGCCCGCCGCTTTTCGCCGCTTGGCTGCAGCTGTCGGTGCGACCGACCTGCCACAGACGAAGATTCTAGGTTCATTGGAAACGCCTCTGCCTCTATACGAATTGGAAGTGACGCGCCGGTTGGTGGTGGACGTGCATCCGGAGATGTTTGCGGCTCACGTCGCCGTAGACAAAGCACGACTGGTATTGGATCGCGCTCGGATCGAGCCAAAGCCGAATGTCACAGTCGGCACTGGGTATACGTGGCAAGGGCAGAACCGTTCCCACGATTTCGCTGTGAGTGTTGCAGTCCCTTTGCCCACATGGAATCGTAATCAGGGTAACATCATGGCGGCGCGGGCGATGCTGGGCGATGCCGAGCGCGAGGTGAGCCGCGTGGAGACGGAACTCGTGGATCGGCTGGCCATGGCGTATCGCGACTACAGTAGCGCGAGTCGCAAGGTGGGCCGTTATCGCGATGCCGTCATTCCTCGTGCGAAGGAGTTGTTTCAGTTGGCGGCCCAGGCGGAAATGGCGGGGCAACTGGATTCGCTGAAGGTATTGGAAGCGCAGCGCTCGGTCGCGCAAGCGCGTTTGGAATATGTCAAATCGTTGGGCGATGCGTGGAAAGCGGCGGCGGCGATTGCCGGGTTGCTGCTCGAAGAGTCTTGGCCAGCTTCAACGGTGCAGCCACCACCATTGGCCACCAATGGCCAGAAGCGGCAATAACACGACGCCGAGCCAGCCGAGTCGCCGCAGCCAGGTATTGTTCATGTTGGTCAGGCTAATCAGCAAACAAGTGAGCAAGCCGCCGACCGCGCCGCCGAGGTGCCCGCCCCAACTGACGCCCGGTATCAGGCTGATGACGGCGACCAACAAGCAAACACGCAAGTAATGCCGAAGCAATGAACTCCATTGGGCATGATTGAACAGATGCCGTTGCAGAGTGAACCACACGAATTGGGCCGCAAACACACCGCACAAACCGCCGGAGGAGCCGACGATCCGCGCGGTCGGTGAAGCCCACACGGCTCCGATACCGCCGAATAACACCGAAATCAAATATACGGCTGAAAAGCGAATGCTTCCCATCAACCGTTCCAGCAGCGAGGCATCGTAGAAGTGGCCGAAGAGATTGCAGCCCAAGTGCATCAGCCCGCCGTGAACTAGCGCATAGGTGAGCAATGTCCACCAAGCCCCGCCTAATAGTACTTCCCTGGAAACGGCGAACGATTTGGTGACCGGTGCAGTACCGAAGGCTAAATACGTGTTGGCAGCTGTGCCAAGTTCGATGGCTTGGGCGAAGCCGACGGCGAACATGCCAATTTGCGCTGCAATAAGCAAGCGAGTAACGGTTGATTCATCGCTGGCCGCCCGCAAGCGCGGCACCTGCTCAATTGACGATGATTGTGGGGCTGGATCCGCCAGTCGCTTCGGATTGCGCAAGGCCCGCTGACCTTCGGATGTGAGATAATAACCTTGGCCTTTTCCCGCTTCCCAATCCGTCATGCGCACCAGGCCGGCGACGCGCATTCGATTCAGCGGTTCATCGACGGCATCGCGTGAAACCCCTTTGGCCCGGACATAGTCGCCGGGATACCACGGCTTCGGCTCCGTCGAGACAATGGCGGAGAGCAACTGCGCTATGGCCTCGGTATCAGTCACTGGCCGTCCACCTCGTGGCCAAGACTGCGCAGGCGGGCGGCGAGTTGATCGGCGCGGAGTTTTTCTTCATTGGCGCGGGCCATTTCCTCATCGGCTCGGCGTGACTCACGCTCGGCTTTCTGTCTTTCTGCTTTTGCGGTCAGTTCAAAGTCCGTCGCCTTTTCGTTGCCGGTGGGAATAAGCCCTTCGGTATCGCACCAGCGCAGCCACGTTTCGTCGACTCCCTCGTAGATTCCTTCCCACAATCTCAGGCCCAGCCCCACAGTTCCGAAATTGTCCGCAGCGACTGGCAAATATTCACCAGCAACCAGCTTGAACGCCTGAAGGACGCCGCCTTCGAGATGTTCGTCGGGATCGTAGACGACGTAGTAATGCACGCCCAACCTTGCGTATTCAGCTTTCTTTGACGTAAGCTCGCCGCCACGCCGATCGGAAACAATCTCAATAACGACTTCCGGCAGTTTGCCAATGATCCAAACGAAGTACGATCGGCTTTCTTTCGCACGCACATCCTTGGGTGGCGCAACGTCCAAACTCAACATGACGTCCGGCACAAGCGGGGGTACTTTCGCTGTGAAAAACAGTCCGACATTAGACATGACCCGGAATGGGCGGCCATTGCCTGGCCCAGCCCAGGATGTGTAAAGCGACTCGGTCAACAACCGGTATTGATGTTCAATGAAAATGTTATCCACGGGCTTGCCATCCTCCGTGATCAGTGTGTCCAGGTCCGGTATCACATCCGGATCGGCCAACTCAAGAATCGGTGGTGTTGGTGGCATTGGCGCTTCCTTCCTCGTTGCCTCAATTATAGTGTGGTTTCGCCGCGGCGCATACCACGTTCTCTGGTCAGGAGTTGAGCAGCCCTATAATCAGATACGTCCCTTCGCCCGTTCCCCTGTGGGCGCTGAACTGGCGAGGATGATGAATGGCAGAGTTTGACCCGTCGCGGGAGCAGTATCTCGCGGTGGTAAGTGAGTGGTCCGGCGTTGGTAAAAGTTCCGCAGGTCGTGTCGGCAACGCTTATCCGCTGTATAGTTTCACGCACAGCCGCGCGGTGACGCAGCCGGCGGAAGAGTTTCCCAACCCCGGCTATGTGTTTCTGGTCAATCGCGGCGACCTGCGCGGCGGCGACTTTGTCCGCGTGCAGCCGTCTGAGAACATCACCAAGCCGTACAAGGAAACCGACTGCGCCTTTGTCATCAAAGGCAATGTGGTACCGATCGAAGGCCAGGGCCTCAGTGTGGCGGTGGTGATCGAAGTGCCGGCGTTCGACCCCGAGTCGGCCGACATGATCATTCGCCGGCCCGATCAACCGGTCACGCCGGTGTTCTTCGTAAAGTGTGGGCAAAAGTACTTCGGTCCGTTGAGCCGCGAAAAGCTGTTGACAGGAGTTTACGAAGGCGCGTGGGATTCACTGCATTGGTCGGCGGCCGGGCGCGACAATGTCTTTTACGAGTTCGCGCCAGGGATGTTGCGGGCGCAGGGTGTCAATGAAGTTGTCTATGAACCGCAGGAACCGATTCGCAACGAGGTGATTCGCCGGCCGTTCCGCATGTTGGTCGGGCCGATCGACAAAGTGAAATCAAGTCATCCGCACGACCGCCTGCCCGAAGCGCAGTTGGCCGATTGGTATCTCAAGTCGCAAAAGATTGACGACGTTCCGCCCGAGTTGGTGCAACGGCTGCGGACGGCCGCCGATCAGGTGTCGGAAGGTACCGACGAAGTGACGCAGCAGCGCTGCCGCCGGGTGGCCAGACTATTTACCTCACTGACGGCGTTTCAGGGCGAGCGCTCCGCCGTCGCCGGTCGCTATCTCCGGACGGACGAGGGCAAAAATGCTCTCGAAGAAGTCCTCCAGCGTGAAGTCGAGCATCGGGCAAAGGACATCGACGCTCAGGTAAAGCAACTGCAAGCCGAACAAGTATCGCGGCGACAACAGTTGAGCGACGAACTGGAGAAACGACAGCGCGAACATGACGGTGCCATTGAGAAACTGGAACGCGGCATCGCTCAAGTGGAATCACGGCGCGATGCGCTCAATCGCGAACAAGAGCAATTAAACGTTCGCTTGCGCGACGGCATTTCCCATCTCACAGCACAGCAACCAGACCAGGTGCCACTGGTGGCCGCGCACGCGGGCGGCATCCATGTGATCGCGTCCGGGGCCGCCGCCGCGATGCCGTCCAAGGAGGCGGCACCACCGGGTTGGGACGCAGTCGCGTCCGTCGAGCCGTCAAAGCCGCTGGCAAACGCCAACGATGAAATCGCCCTG
>JANLTA010000676.1:0-3129 GCA_031362705.1 Gemmataceae bacterium
CGGGCGCCGACCGATTATCCGGATGAAAAGGTCAACCACGACACGCTGGAACTACAAACATGGCTCGGTGGGAGGCAGGTGCGAATGTTAGCCGCTCCGCGAATCGGCGAGGATAAATAGCGACATGCCCGATTATGCTTATGAAGCGATGGGATCGGCCGGCGACCGCACCAGCGGTACGCTGACAGCCAACAACGAGCGCGACGCCGTCGCCATGCTCGATGCCCGCGGCTTGTTTCCCGTCAAGATGCAAGTGTCTGCGTCGGCGGCCGCATCGCATTTTGGCCGCAAGGTTCGCTCAAAGCACCTGACCACGCTTTATTCGCAGATGGCCGACTTGCTCCACTCCGGCGTGCCACTCTTGCGGTCGTTGGAACTCATGGAGCGGCAAACATCCATCCCGGCGCTCAAGGAAACCCTGCGCGACATCCGCGCCGATGTGGCCGAAGGCACCAGCCTTGCCGACGCCATGAACAAGCACCCGCGGGCCTTCAATGAGTTGACCGTCAGCATGGTCCGCGCCGGACAGGAGGGCGGGTTTCTTGAGGATGTGCTGAAACGTGTCTCCGCGTTTACAGAGCAACAGGAAGACTTGAAGTCTAAAGTGATCGGCTCGCTGGCCTATCCCTTGTTCCTGGCCGTTGTCGGCACGATTGTTTTGCTGATATTGGTAATCGCCTTCGTGCCGAAGTTCGAGCCAATGTTCAAAAAACTTGAAGAAAAGGGAGAACTTCCCGCACTGACTACTGCGTTGATCGGTTTCAGTCATGCGCTAGTGAGCTACGGCCTTCTGATCCTGGGCGGACTTGCTGTTGCAGTTTATTTGTTTCGTCGGTGGGCCCGTTCGGAAACCGGCCGCTACCGCATTGATGGCTGGCGGCTACGAATTCCAACTGTCGGCACCATTTATCGAAACCTGGCCCTGGCCCGCTTTACCCGCATCCTCGGCACGCTTTTACACAATGGCATTCCAATTCTGCAGTCGTTGCGCATTGCTAAGGACTCGACCGGGAACAAGGTATTGGCGGAAGCCATCGATAAATCGGCCGACAACGTGACCGCTGGTGAAAAACTAGCCACACCAATGGCCGCCAACCCACATTTTCCCCGCGACTTGGTCGAAATGATAGCAGTGGCCGAGGAAGCCAACACGCTGGAAACCGTGCTGATCGAAATCGGTAACGGACTTGAAAAGCGGACCACACGGCAATTGGACTTGTTCGTCCGGCTCCTGGAGCCGGTTATGTTGCTGATCATGGCTGGGGCGACACTGGTCGTCGTTCTTGGCCTGTTATTGCCGGTGTTCAAGCTGAGTTCGGTCGCCCGCTGAGGGTTGCATCGGTCGCACCGAGCGAGGCGGAGAATTGTCGTAACTCGTTAATCTCACTCCTATTTCATCTCCAGCCCTAATAAGATGGGTGTGTCAGACTGGTGGAACGGCACCGTCTGTACCGGGGTAGTGTTAGATATTATGAGAACGTCACGACCGTCAGGGAGTGATCCTAAACCAAGCGGGCGGAAAGTTCACGAGGAGGCAAAGACCATGATTCTGACCAACCAAATTGAACGACGCCGGCGCGGCGGCTTCACGCTGCTGGAAGTGCTCATCGTGATGGCGATCATTATCGTAATCATGAGTTTGGGCGGCGTTTACGCTTTCCGGGCCTTTGAAGATGGCAACAAAAAGGCGGCCAAGGCCAAGGCTTATTCGCTCGCGAGTGCCGCGCAGATTTATTACACCAACTACAAATCTTATCCTGAGAGCCTTCAGCAATTGGTATCACCGCCCGATGGTCATGAACCGTACGTGGACCCGGCGACGTTGATCGATCCGTGGGGAAAAGAGTTTCAGTACGACTCCACAGGTGCCCAGCACAACAAGATCAAGCCGGATGTCTGGACCACTTCCAAGGACGGCATTATCTGCGGGAATTGGGAATAGCACCGAGGTCGTTGATGCAGCGCCGTGGCTTCACCATCCTTGAGTTGACGCTCGTCATGGCGCTGATCATCGTCATCGCGGCCATTGCCGTGCCGTCGTTCGATGCGATGTATAGCGGCGTCAAGTTGACGACGGCGGCCGATATGGTGCGCGGCCAATGGGCAGACGCCCGTGCCCGCGCCGTCGAAGATGGCATCCCCTATCGGTTTGCCGTGGTGCCACAGACCGGACGCTTCAAGGTGTCGCCGGATAACGAAGATGTGCTGCCTGACGATGGTGGCGATCCACCCTTGTTGGTCGAAAGTACATTGCCAGGGAATGTGTCCTTCGCGGACGCCAGCGACGCAAGCAGCGATGGCGAATATCAGACCCTGATTGTGTTCTATCCCGATGGCACCGCCCGCGAAAACGTTGAAGTGGGCTTCCGTGCCAGCGGCACCCGCATTTTGGTTCTGCGCTTGCGCGGCCTGACAGGTGCCGTCACCTCCGCGTGGGAAAGCGTGGCCCAATGATACTTCATCGCACCATTCCGCTACAGTCGCGCCGTGGCCTTTCACTACTCGAAGTTATCGTGGCTCTCGCCATATTCCTTGTTTCGCTCGTGGCTATTTCGCAACTTGTCGAGCAAGGCGCGAACATGGCCGTGGAGATGGACGAGCGCAGCTACGCTTCCATGTTGGCACAAAGTAAGCTAGCCGAACTGGTGGCCGGCTCCGAGCCGCTGACTGGTCATGGCGACGCCAGCATTGATGGCGAAACGGATTGGTTCTGGAGCCTGACCGCCGACGCCGATTCCATTCCGGGGTTATTCAAAGTCGTAGTCACTGTTCACAAAGACACACCACGCGGCAAAGTTGAAGTGGCCTATTCGCAGTACGTCCTGGACCCGACGAAGCGCGGGAACACCGACGCGACAGCTATCGGCACTGATGACGCCGCCGCAGCGGGGACACCCACACCTTGATACGACGGTCACTACGCCCGGCCTACACATTGCTTGAGGTGCTGCTTGCCCTCGGGATTGCCACGCTATTGCTTGCCGGGTTGTACGTCAGCATGGATGTGCAGTTGAGTCTCGCCGAAGCGGGCCGCGAACGGGTAGACGAATCATCGTTGGCGCGAGCGCTGTTGAATCGTATTGCCGGTGACATTGCTCCATCGTTGTCGCCAATTCGTGCAAGTGCCGC
>JANLTA010000738.1:0-5380 GCA_031362705.1 Gemmataceae bacterium
AGATCGCGGCGCGTAATCTCGATCCGAAGCTCGTCGCCAACGGCTTGGCCTTCTGGGTGAGGAAACAGCCATGGGCGATGGCGGCATTTACCCGCGTTGAAATTGAAGCGATTGGTGACACAGCCGACGCGCTCGCGCGGCGGATGAAAAAAGCTTACAATCCTGCACGCTCCGGGGACTTGGGATTGGTGCTGAAGCCGTACTATCTCAGCACGGATTACGAGACAGGCACGACCCACGGCTCACCGCATTCTTACGACACGCATGTACCGCTGTTTTTCTTCGGTCCTGGCATGCCCGCGAAGAAAAGCGCTGATGCTGTGACGCCGCAAGCCATCGCGGCGGTGTTCGCCAAGGCGGCTGACGTGAAGCCCGCAGCAACTTTGGATGCACCGGTTCCCAATCTTTGTTTCCCGGAATCGAAGCCATAGTAGCCGGATACCGTTGCCCGGCTCAGAAAAACGGATATGCTTCCGGGGCACCTTACGCACTTCCGAGGAGACGACGCTAATGAGTCTCTGGTCCGACTACGGAACGTTCTGGAAAGTCTCACGCAATAGCTTTAAGACCACCGGCTCGGTCATGCCCTCCAGCCCGTTCCTGGCTAAGGCGCTGACGACGGCCCTCGATGGACCGCGTGAAGCGGCCCACATACTCGAAGTCGGCCCCGGCACTGGTGTGGTCACGAAAGCGATTGCTCGCGAAATGCGCCCGGCGGATCGGCTCGACTGTGTGGAACTGAATCCACAGTTTTCCGATCATGTACGCCGGTTGGTAGAGACCGACGCCGTGTTTAATGTCAGTCGGGATCGCATCCGCGTCATCGAAACCGGCGTCGAAAAACTGGAAGGCGAGAACGTCTACGACTTCATCATCTCCGGTCTGCCGTTCAATAGCTTTTCCAGTGAGTTGGTGCAAACGGTGTTCGATGCCTTTTCGCGCTTGCTTAAACCGGGCGGCGTGTTGAGTTATTTCGAGTACGAGTTCGTCCGCCATTTGCAGAGGCCATTTGTCAGCAGGGATAGTCGCGCCCGGTTGCACGGCGTCGGGCAAGTCGTGACCAAGTACATCAGTGCTTATCAAAAGCGGTATCAACGTGTTTTCATCAACGTCCCGCCGGCCATAGTGCGGCATTTGCACTTGAAGCCGGCCGGGTCGCCGACCGCAAATAGCCGATAATTTGTGTACTACTTGCAATTTGGCGAGAATGCGGGTTGCCCGCGTCCGAATACTTAGGTAAGACGGCTGCGGGAGAGGGAATCTATGTCCGCCGAACCACGACGCAAATCGATCCGCACGGCCACCATGCTGGCCGTGGTGCTGGGCACCGCCCTGTCGGCCGCCGCCGCACCGACCGAGACGCTCAACGGCATCACACGCTATTGCACGGCGAGTTGGCGCAACGCCCGGTTGCCCGCCGACGTTTGGCCGGATTGTACACAGGAGGTCTTTGCCCGTTTGCTGGAACGTTTGCCTGCCGACGTGTGGAACGATGCGTTGAAACCCGATGGCGACGAACATCGCGAGCTGCTTCGAGCCGTCGATTGCGTCAAGAAGCGCGTGCAACGTGCCAAGAAGACCCAAGCCTATCCCGAAACCGGCATCGTGGACAACAACGTCAGCACCAGCACGCTGGCCGACACGGAAGAAATCGCGCTGGCCTTCGATGAAGCACTGACCCCGCGACAGCAACAGATTCTGCAATTATGGGCCGAGGGTCATGAAGTACCGGACATTGCGGAGCAGTTGGGCACAACCGCGCCGCGCGTCAGCGACGACAAATACAAAGCAATCAAACGGCTACGCGAGTATTTTGCAGCGCGGGAAGTGTAATCGGTTAAGGTAACAGTTCCGTGGCGGGAATCGTCGCCACGGTCACTCCATCGAGAATCAGCGGCACAACATCTGGCGCTTTGATTGTCCGAATATCCGCATAGGCCGGTGCATCGGTTGGACCCGACGGTTGTGAGTGAATCAGGATTTGTGCGTTGGTCACGTCAATGACCCAATAGATTGGAACTCCGGCGCGGGCGTAAATTCGGGCTTTGTCTCGAGTGTCGCGCAGCAACGACGTATTGGCAACTTCGATGGCGACGGCAATGTCATCCACAGTGGGATGGCGATTGTAATAGTCGCGACCAGTTCCCTTCGCGACCACAAAGTCAGGTTCGGGTTGGCTATCTAATAACTCAAGTGACGATTGCGTTCGCAGTCCCCAGCCTGGCGGAATATTGCGGAACAGCACCCCCTGAACAAACATGATGGTGCCGTCATGCGGAGGATTCTTCGCCATTTTGAGTACCACGTAACCTTCGAGTAGTTCCACCTTGTCATTGGTGTCGAGAATCCCGGTCTCGATCATCTTCTGGTATCGAGCGACGGAGAAGCGTGCCCAGGACGCTTCCTGTCCATAAGTCACGGGTTGGGATGCTACTGCCGGCATGGTCGTGTTCCACTGGTACTTTCGCGGTCAATCATACCGCGAATTCGCGTTGCGGGGCAAGTCCACTCGATGTTCGCATTCGGTCGTTCAACTGCTTGCGCACAGTCTCCAACCATTCCAATTCCGCGAGACTGTAGGGTCGGAACTTTTCAGGTGTGCTGAGTTCTTCATGGGCGAAGAGCGCGCGGTTAACGCCGAGGCGCGAGGCGGCGGGGCTGTCGATGAGGGTGCTGGAATCGTTGGCGCTCATCTGGAAGATGATTTTCATTTCAAACTCGCGCAGCGCGGCCCGTTCGACGGCACGTTGCAGGTTCAGCAGTGTGTCGCACCACGCGATGGTGTGAATGCCGCTCGGTGGCCCTTCGCGCATCAGAGTGGCGAATCGCTGTGCGGGTGTTGGTTCGCCGCTGGACTTGCCGAAGCCAAAATCATCGTCGGGTTTGCGTAGGTCTTTGTGACGATGCAGGCCGTAAACACAGAGCAACACGGGCGGTGCCAACACACCGGGATCGGCCTGCCGGCGGTCGAACTCCGAGCTGAGTTCAGCGAGCGCGTCAGCGACTTCCCGGATACCCACAATTCGGACGCCGGGCAATTCACCAAGCGCTTCGCGGAAGTAGCCCACGTGCGGATCATCGCCCGGTGTGCCATCAAGTATCATCACGCGAGGAAAGGCGTCATCTATGTACGACGGAGTTTGCGCTAACGCGGACACCGTTGCGGCGACGAACAGCGATCGGGCCGGTTCGGGCTGCTGGCCCAACATCAGTAGATTACTGGCGCTTTGCCGGCGAAACACGGCAGCCGTCGGTTCCTTGATGGCCATGGCGTCGCCGAGCCAACAGACGAGTTCACGCGGTGGCACCTTCGGTGCGGGTTGATGCAGAAGCTCCTTGAGTCGCGGTTGGGCGGCCAAGTCGCTGGGCACGTTGCCCTCAAAAATCACCGGCGGCGCGATGGGTCGGAAGTGTCGCTGCTCGGCGAGCTTTGCGGCCGATGCCAAATACTTTTCGCGGCGATCATCGGCCAGCCAGCACACTTGGAAGATGTCATTGCCTTCGACAAGACCATTGGCATCATTGTAAATTGCTTCGCCGGGCCGTGATAGCAGTCGGGCGGCATTGTTGTCTTTGCTGAGAATTAGGCCCGCGTCGGCTTCGCTGCACTGCAGGGCAATGCGTACAGCCATTTGGTCGATTGTGCTGCGCGCCAGGGAGTATGCTCCGCCGAGCGTTTGCGAACCCAAGAGTACGTGCAAACCAAACGCCCGTCCCTGTCGAACGAGGCGATCTAATAACAAAGCTGCTTCCTGGGCTACGCGATCGTCTTCGACGAAGAACTCTTGAAACTCATCCACGATGAGCATGATCCGCGGCATGGAAGCCGTTGCGCTTTGTTCGCGGTAGCCTTTGATGTCCTGCACGCCGGCGTTTCGGAACAAGTCGCCGCGCCGTTTCAACTCAGCGTCCAGACGCTGTAACACACTCATACCGAACTCGCGCTCGCTTTCGACGGCGATCACCCGGGCATGCGGCAACTTGTGCGTCGCATAAGTCTTGAATTCGACGCCCTTTTTGAAGTCGATGAGGTACAGTTCGATCTCATCGGGACCATAACACAAGGCAAGGTTGGTGATGAGCGCATGCAACAGCGTCGATTTGCCCGAGCCAGTCTTACCGGCCACGAGCGCATGTTGCGCGGTGCCTTTGCCCAGTTGAAGGTGTTGACGCTTTGTCGCGCCGGCCCGCCCTAGCGGGACATCGATGCCACCGCGACTGTCGGAGGTCCAGTATTTGTCCGGCTGTGGTGCGATGAAGGTGAAATCGACCTCAACACGGTTGGCGTCCTTGGCGGCGCGGCCCACATTCGCCAATGCTGCCAACAAGGTGTCGTTAGCCGGCGGTGCATCAAGGTGCAGTGGCCATTTGCTGAAGTCGCTGTCTTGCCAGACAAAATGGTCCTTTTCCCACTTGAGATTCAGGCTGGCCCTTTCAAGCTCGGCCATTTCGATGTCCTGCGGCAATGGCAACGCCGAATCGTAACTCACCAAGGTATACACGCCGCAACTCGCACCGCTGGCGGCGATGCGTTCCAATCGGCGGGCCGCTTCCACGGTGAAATTGGCCGGATAATTGGCAACCACGATCACGCGATACGGCTCGGCCACCTCGCCAGCTTGTTCGTTGTATTCCTCAATAGATGCGTACTGGCTGCGCAGATATTTCTGAATCACGTTTTCCATGTGCGCGGTCATGTCGGCTAACCGCTTCTCAATCTGCATCGGCTCGGTCCAGATGCGGGCACCGACCAATTGCGGATCGTGATCGGCCAGGTGCATCAGCGCAGCGAAGTTTTCGCCGAGACCGACGGGATCAATGATGGTCAACCGCACTTTGCCTGGCGGCAGTGACGTGAGAAACCGCAATGATGTCGCCATCAATGCCTGAACGGCAGCAGCGCGCCCCGTGCCTTCGGCGTGCCATAACACGGCACAACGATGCGGAAACGGCAGCAACGCCGGCAGCGTGACTTTGGCCGGAGGTTGCGGCAACCGGGAATCGCGCGGCTTCGCGGGCAATGTCACATCGAAGCTGCCGAAGCGCATCGCCGGCGGCACAATCGCCGATGGTCGCCACTGCGACCACGTCGACGCGTTCCAGTCGGGGAACAATTGCGCGTTTTGCTCCTTGATCGTTGCCAAATTCGCTGTGATTTCGGTATGTGCTTCCGACCACACCTGTTGCAGCGTCGCAAAGGCCTCGTCGAACTGTGTTTGCACGCGCGTCCGCTGAGCCTGATAATCAGTTTCCGCTTGCCCCGCATTTTTGTGATAACTGCCTTCAAGACTTTCAAACCGTTCATCGTGGTCGGCGTCGAGTTTGCCGAGCGTTGCGACGCGCCGCTGGTCGGCCGTTTCGACGGCCTGTTCGCGCTGCG
>JANLTA010000771.1:0-1590 GCA_031362705.1 Gemmataceae bacterium
CTCGGGCGCCAAGTTCGGCGAAGGTGACAACTATATTCACGCCGGCGGGTTGCACGGCGTCGGCTCGTCGGTGGTCAACGCGCTGTCGCGCAAGCTGACGGCCACGATTCGCCGGGATGGTTACGAGTGGGAACAGACCTACAAACGCGGTATCCCGACGGGGCCGCTCAAAAAGCTCGGCTCGTTTCGCGGTCATGGCACGATCATGAAGTTCGAGCCCGATGAGACCATTTTCAAGACCACGCAATTCGATGCCGACCTGATCAAATCCCACCTCGAAGACATGTCGTACGTCCATTCGAGCTTGAAGATCACGTTCAAGAATGAGAAGTCCGGCGAGACCGTCGAACTCAGTCATCCGGGTGGTATCCCCGAGTTTCTTGCCAAGCTGGTGAAGGATGCGGACAAGCCCACGGTATCCGACGCGGCTTTTTGTGCCGCGCGCACCAACGGCGAAAAGATCGAAGTCGCCATGCAATGGACGGAGGCGACCGATGAATCGTTCCGTTCGTATGTCAACGGCATTCGCACATCGGCGGGCGGTACCCACGAAAGTGGCTACAAGAGTGCAATTGTCAAAGCCGTGCGCAACTACATTGCCACTCATGAAGTGAAGGCCGTGAAGGGCCTGGACATCACGGCCGAGGATATTCGCGAGGGCATCGTCGGCATCCTGTCGGTGTTCCTGCTGGAGCCGATGTTTCAGGGTCAGACAAAAGAGAAACTGAACAATCCCGAAATGTCCGCGGTTGTTGATGGCTTCGTTCGACCATCACTGGAGGCGTGGCTCAACAACAACATGACGGCGGCGGATCAGATCGTTGGCCGCATTGTCCTGGCGGCCCGTGCCCGGCTGGCATCCCGCGAAGCCGTGTCCGATGTCAAACGCAAGAGTGCGGGAAGTCGCCGACTCAGCCTTCCGGGTAAACTGGCTGACTGCAAGACCACGGACCTAAACAAGTCGGAGCTATTCATCGTTGAAGGTGACTCGGCTGGCGGCTCGGCCAAACAGGGACGTGACAACAAGTTTCAGGCGGTACTGCCGTTGCGCGGCAAGATTCTTAATGCCGAAGGGGTAGCCTTTAGCACTGTCATGGCCAATCGCGAACTCAATGACCTGGTCAGCGCGCTGGGCACAGGTGCCGGCGACAAGTTTCACATCAATGGCCTGCGCTATGGCAAGATCATTTTGCTCATGGACGCGGATGCCGATGGCTATCACATCTCGACGCTGTTGCTAACTTTCTTCTTCCGGCATTTGACAGAGTTGATTCGCAAGGGCAACGTCTACATCGCGCAGCCCCCACTGTACAAGATCATGGTCGGCAAGGAAATGCACTGGGCGCGGAACGACGCACATAAGGAAGAGATCATCGCCAACCTTCGCGCCAATGCGAAACCCGAAGTCAGTCGCTTCAAGGGCCTCGGCGAGATGGATGCTCGCGATCTGGCAATCACCACTCTTGACCCGCGGCATCGCCGGCTGCTCCGCGTTAATATCGACTCTAACTTGGAAGCCGACAAGACGTTTGTTGAACTGCTCGGCAAAGACCCGTCATCGCGCTATCGGTTCATCATGGATGCATCGGC
>JANLTA010000772.1:0-11860 GCA_031362705.1 Gemmataceae bacterium
CGGTCGCGCCCGTTCGGGCCAAGTTTCCACCACCAGTGCCACGCCCAGCGCCCACTCGCCACCCATGCCAATCGCCGCGAGAAAGCGCAGCGATGCGAGTTGTGTCGGCGACTGCGCGAAAGCGGAGATGCCGGTGAGTAACGCGTACACCAGCACCGACAATGACAGCGCCCGCACCCGGCCAATGCGATCGCCAAGCCGGCCAAATAGCACGCCGCCGAGCGCGGCCCCCAACAAAAAGGCCGCCGCGAAGATGCCATTCCATCGGCGAATCGTCTCTTCATCGACATTGCTGCCGAGCAGTTCGCGCAGAGCCGGCCGGGCGATCAGTGGAAACACGCCCATCTCGATGCCGTCAAACGACCAGCCGAGCAAGGCGGCGAAGAGGGTCAACCACTTGGAAGATGGCGAAAGGTTCACGCGCCATCAATCCGCGTTGAAGTAGCCGGGCTTGGCTTTGACGGCTTCGAAGATGCCTTTGGGCAACAGGAACACGTCTCCGGGGAGTTTGTTGCAGGTGGCGTAGTACAGCTTGCCCGTGGGATCGACGCCGCCGATGGTCAGCTGTACCGGGTCTTTTTCGCCTTCCATTGCCAACTCCACATCAAGCGCTCCGGTTGGCACGGTGAGTTTGTGTTCCGACTTGGGTCCGGCCTTGTGGACCGCGAACGAATCGGCGCGGATTATCGTCATGGCACCGAGGAAGGCGTCGCACTGGCCTGGACTGAGTTTGATCTTGTCGTCGCCTTTGAGGGACCAATTGCTCGCGCCCTTGCGTTCCAGTTCGCGGGTCACGGGTTGACCGACCACATCGCGCCAGCCGGTGAGTTTGATGCCAGTGATTTTTGTCGGCTCGAGTTTCAGAACCGTCGGGTCCTGCATCTCGGCGCTTTCCAGCGTCGGCAGCGTCACTTTGCTGACAACGAACACCAAATCGCGGTCGCCCTGCTTGGCGTAGTAGCCGACTTTGTCATCCGTCTCCGCGCCAAACAGGTAGAGCTTCTCAATCGACTTGTCGCCTTCCTTGACAGTCACCGTGGCTTTGAGCCGCGGCGACTTCAGGCCATAGCGATCCAGTTCGCGGTCGTTGGGCTTTTCCGACCACAGCCGGACCACGCCAAGGTTGGTCAGTTCCGAGAGGATGCCGTCCACTTTGGCCGAGTCGGCCGCACGGTCAGCTCGATCAGCGGGCTGGCGGATGATCCACGTCGGCTGTTTATCGATTTGCTTTTCAATCGTGATCTGCTCGTTACCGCGGAAGAAGTCGAGCTTCGTCGCCGCTCCGGCAACGAACGAAGGCAACACCGGATCCAGGTAATCCATCCGGCCGCGTGTCGCCATGGCCCACAGTGTTTCGGACACGGCAAAGTCGTTCTTGGTTTCCTTGCCGTCCTTGTCTTTGGTGATGCGGCGAACGAAGAGCAAGTCCTTGTCGCGCTTGCCGATGATGAGCCGGGTTGTCGGTTCTTTCATCTTCGGTTTGGCCGGCGGCGCGGGTTCCTTCTTTGGCTCCTCCGCCTTTGCCTTGTCTTTGCTCTCCTCTTTCGACTTATCCTTGTCCTTTGCTTCGTCTTTCTTTTCTTCCTTCTTCTCTTCGGGAATGATGCCGCCAACGTAGAGTGACAACTCGGCTGCTGGCCGATCAAATCCTAGAGCGGCATCCGTGGCAGTAGCATCCGGGAAGTCTTTGACAACGCGGCCATTGAAGGCGTTGAGCAGTTCTGTCACGTTCGGTCCGTTGGCCAATTGGGAAGTGCCGTCGGCATCGTACAGCTTCCACATTGGCGGGGTGCCGGTCTTTCGCAATTCCAGCAGTTTGTCGTCGAGCTTCACGTCCACGGCATCGCAACTCAATGGCATGAATGACAACAACTGCTTGTCGCGCAGATGGCCGGGGTTGGAGATGATCTTCCGCACTGGCTCCAGCAAGTTGGCCGGCACCTTGGCCACGGCCGCCTCGCCTTCGAGTCGCACGAAGAGTTGACCGGATGCGTCGTCCTTCTTGCCGACGTAAAGGGTTTCAGGCCGCGGTTCGCCGGCCGGGTTCTTGCGAGTCACTGTGATCGTTGGACCGGCCACTTGATCCTTGGCGAGGCCGTATTGAGCCAAGTCGGCCGCGCCATCAACGAAGTCCGTCGTTGCCGCCGGCTTGAGATCGACGAGTGCTTTGATCAATGATTCGACGCCGCCTGCGGTTGTCGCCGGGTCGCTCCCTGCTTCGCCCTTGGCTTCGGCCAAGCCATAGTTTTCAGGCTTCTCAAACTTCCAGTTACCGTCTTGCGTCTTGGCGATTGCGACTTCGGTTTTTCCATCGCTTAACTTGAACGACGTGACACCGTCGGCCGGGTTGACGCCCGCGCCGGCCAGCAGCAGCTCCTTCGAGCGGAAGTCGGCGGCTGACTTGCACAATTCACCGGCCGTTTGTTCCTTGCCTTCCGACTTGATGAAACTGGATAGCGTGCCCCGGCGAATATCCATGGGCTGATTCGGTCGGTCGCCTGCTGCCGCGAAGACTTTGGCGTCGAAACCGCCGAGCGTGACGTTGCCGAGCGATACGGCGTACTTCGTGCCATCTTTGCGCGCCATCGTCACGGTCACTGAGGGTTTGTCCAACCCGATGTCGGCGAGGTTCTTAGGCACTTCGTTTTTGCCTTCCTTGCGTGCGGCCAGCAGGTCGTCGATCACGCGATCCACCGCACCGGCATCGGCCCGCGCTTCAAACGGTTTTTCCATCTTCCAGCGCTTGTCGTCTACGCGGGTGAAGACCATTTTCTCTTCGCTCGGCTTGGTTCGTTCAATGGTCAGCGAATCGAAGTTGGCCGCCTTGAGTGCGAGCGCCTTGCCGGCCGGGAGTAACAACGTCTCGTCGCCGGGTTTAGACCCCACCAGCAGGAAATACGCCGCCACTCCGAGCAACACCAACAAGGTGGCAAACAATCCATAAGTCGTCTTGAAGTTCATCGATCAAAATCCTCGACTCTCGTTGCGTGACTCAGCAATTCTATTTCTTGGCCTGAACGCCTGTGACTAGCTTTTGGCCGACGGCGATCTTACCAGAGACCAGTTCAGTGTTCTTACTATCGTTCAAGCCGGTTACGATTTCGATGGCGCGGAGCCATTCGCCTTCTTTCACCCACACATGCCGGCGATTGCGTTTGCGGCGGGCCTCGGCTTTTTCCTCGGCGCTATGACCGGTATTGGCTGCAGTGTTGTCCTCATCATCGTTGACCAGGGCACCGCCTTCCAGGATCTTTCGATCATCCTCGTGTACCTGTTCGCGCAACGGATAAAACCGCAGCGCGGCATTAGGAATGCGGGTCGCTTCTTTGACTTCACCGACCTGAAACGAGATGCTGGCCGTCATGCCGGGCAGTAGTTTCAGGTCGGGATTCGGTGCCGACACGACCACGGGATAGGTCACCACGTTCTGCGTGGTCGTCGAGTTCTTGCGAATCTCGTGGATCTTGCCGTCGAACAGATCATCGGGATGAGCGTCCACCGTGAAGCGCACGGGCTGACCGTTGGATTGGGCGGCGGCGATCAAGCCAATATCGGCTTCGTCCACGCTAGCGAATACGCGCATCTCCTTACGCATGTCCGGCGCGACGATGAAACACTCCGGCGTCTGAAATGACGCCGCCACCGTTTGCCCGGGATCGATTTTGCGATCAATGACCACGCCGTCGACTGGCGAGCGGATGTCGGCATAACCCAGATTGGCTTCGGATGTATCAAGGGCGGCCTTGGCCTGATCGATCGACGCCGAACCTACCGCCAGCTCGGCCGCCAACATCATCTTCTTGAACTTGAATTGATCCATCTCGGTGTCGGAGATGAAGTTCTTATTCTCCTTGCGCAGAGCCTTGGACCGGTCTTCATCGTTCGTCGCCTGTTGCAACAGGGCGGTGGCACGGTCATACTCCGCCTTGCGTGTTGCCAGCGCCGCCCGCGCCTGGGCCACCGAGGCCAGGTAGAGTTGCGGATCGATCTTGGCCATCAACTGACCCTTCTTCACCTCGTCATTGAAGTCGACCAGAATCTCGGCGACCGGGCCGGATACGAAGGTGCCGACTGTGACCAACCGCACCGGCTTGACCGTACCCGTGGAGTTGACCACCGCCACGATCCGGCCAGTGGTCACCTCGGCCTCGCGATAAGTGACGCGGTTCTTTTCTTTCCAATAAGCGGTCGCCGACGCCGAGGCCCCCCAGAAGAGCAGGCCGATCACGCCGAGAATCACCAGCCACTTAATCTTGCGTCGCATACAGTTCTTACCGCCTGGGCTTACCGGTAGTTCGGTTCATGGATTAGGTTATTGATGCGGGGTACGGAGAAGGAGGTTGATTAGGGTGTCGGGAACGAACCGACTCTTCATCCCTCGCTGCTTCACCGCATGCCGGGCGTCCTGCCACCACGTTCCTTGATTGCCGATCCGGGCGGCTATTCAGCCGCGGCAACCACAGTCACATTCAACCAGCGGATATACACTCCCGCGACGATCCATGCTGGCGATGCCGGCTATGTGCGCGCAGGCGCGCACACAGGAAAGGCAATGCGGACGGGAACAACACAAGTTGATGTGATCAACTCGCGGCCATCCCCCCGGGCGGGATGACGAGCACAATCCTCCTTTGCGGGGATCGTGAGGATACTCCCCCGAGGGGAGGCCTAGGCATCAGGTCGTGTTGATCATCTGCCTCCCAGTTAAGGAGACTGGAGAGGGGAGTTCTAAATCCCTCCCCTAACCCCTCCCTTCGAGGGAGGGGAATAAGATGACACGCCCCGATGAGAACTCAACACCAAATGCCCGGTTCGCGAGCAGGTGGCGATAACATCGAGCCAGCGTCTGAAACGTTGGCTCGACTACACCGAGCTAGCGCTGATGCATTAGCCCGATTGGTCGCGTGGCGAGAGAAGTACGGCGTGAGTTCATATCGTTCCGCGACATTTTCGCCGGATCGACACATCCCGTCGCATCGCCCTTCAACCCGTTTCAAGGCCGATCTGTTCTTATTCCCCTCCCTCGCAGGAAGGGGCTAGGGGAGGGTTTAAGCGCTTCACCCACCACTAACCTCCCATCAGGGAGCGGAAGCAGAACCTATCGCGCGGCGCATCGGCCCATGCATGCGCGCGATCGATGTTCACACCATCCTGGTACCAAGTCTGGCGGGAACACCGCAGTGCATCGGCGTGTCGCGCCGGCGCATGAACAAATATACACTTGTGCTGGGGGCAGGGTCAAGGGGCGTAGCAAAAAAAGTCATGAGACTAGCAGCATTGTAATTACACAACGAAACGGACCGCAGCCTTTGGCGAGCGTCGATGCGTCAGCTCGACGTGGTGTTGAATTTGGGGTCAACGCGGACTCCACGTCGGGCTTACGCTCCGACGCTCGCCAAATCGTTACGGCTTCTTGACCAGCGGGCACCGTGCAGATTCGGTGTGTTCTTACTACCGTGATCGGTTACGTTTGCGTACTTTTGGTTTGGCGAGTTTCTTCAGGTCAGCCATCGAAGTGGAATCAGCCCACTTGCTCCGCTCGGCCGTGTAATCGCCGCTGCCGTTTTCGAACTGTTGTAGAAAACGAACCATGCCGGCTCGACCCAATTTGGCTCGTAGAGCGTCCAAGCCATCCTGGCGAATTTGCTCAAGCGTCATCGGCATCATCCACCTCCTGAAGCCACTTGACCGGGTTTGCGACGCGAACTGCCAACGATTTGCCCAAGCGTTTGGCCGTACGGCACAAGCGGTCATCGCAACTCAGAAACACATCCACGCCAATCGCCTCGGCCGCTGCCACATGAACGGCATCCGCCGCGCGGAAACCCAGCGTTTCCAGTTCCGCGCCTCGTTGCCAAATGGCATCGCCCAGATTAATTATATCACGCTTATCCGGCAGAAGGCGCAGTACGCGATTGCGTCTCACCGACTCGGTGGCCGCACCAATTTCAATCAGCGCCATTTCGGATGAAAACTGCTGCCATTCACCACGATCACACCGCTCCAAAATTAAAACAATCGCCTCGGCCTCGGTGCGAATACGCAACTGTTCCTGATCATCAAATGGACGGTTCAAACACGATACATCCAGGTACACCCGCACGCACAAGACCTCTTGGATCGACGCGTTGGGAATTGTATTCGACCAACGTTAGTGTGGCTTCTTGACAACTGGCACAAGGAAGATGATGTCATCTCTGCCGTGCTCGAACAATCCTTGTGTGTCTTTCAGTTGTGGTCCGACGGTCCAAAGCACACCTGTTCCGTCAGGAATTGTTAGTTGGCCGTCGGGGGCTCTCCAACTTCGAATCGTCTCGCCAGTTGATATCCGGTAGCGAAATGGGTCGCCGTCGAATGGGTCGCGCGGCAGCGCGGGCAAAAACTCCGGAACCAGTTCGGCGAGAGACTGGGCCAACTTGCCGTGACGCTGCTGGTAGAGGACGAGAGCGAGTTGTAATTGAGCCGCGCGACGATGGGCCTGGCCAACATATTTCGAATAGACGTTATACGGATAAAAATGGATCGACGCCTTGCCCCACGGCGAATGGTCGAGCCAATACTGCATTTGCGCGTCCGTCGAGGTCGCCGGTTCGTAGGTGAAGGCAAAAGTCCAGTCGAAACCACCCGTTTGCGGTACATCACTTTGCACTTTCACGGCACGGCCACGGCGGTTGGCGTCCGCATATGGCAGTTCCTGGAACCGCAAGAATCCCGCGAATAGTGTGGCCAGGATACCGCGAGTGCGTGCTTGCTCCCATGGCGCTTGCAGCGCCATGCGCATGGATTGCCAATCCCATTTTGATTGACCAGGTTCCGAGCGCCCCAAAGTTGGCAATCGATCCAAGGCATTCATGTACTGAAGGCGGAGCGAATCGCCAAACGAAGGAACCGCCTGGTCGTGTGCCATCAAGCGTGAAAGCGATTTCTCAAGCAGGTCCGGCTGGTCGATGGCTGCATCAAGCAAACGGGGCATAAGTTTGAGGATCGATTCTTCAAGGTCAGTGCCAATTCCGTAAGCGACTCCGTGTGATTTGCTCCGCAGATGTCGACTGAAGTCGAATGCGAAAAACGCGGTATCGAACGCCTGGGCCGCTTGGCCGCGGCTAGCAAATTGCAATATGCGAAACTCAAAAAGGCTGGGGAGATTTCTGGCTTGCGTTAGCCAAATCCAGGTGTCATTAAATTTTGGTTCATCATCAATCATGCCAAGCGGTAGCGCCACGGCCTCGCGCAACTCGTTGAACCATGAATCTTCAAAGACCTTGTCGAGCAGCCCATTTAACTCGGCGTCGTTGGCCGGCCTTTCCTGTTTTCGTGCGGCCAGTATGGCTCTCTCGTGAATGGCTCGAAACTTGCTGCCGTCTTTGTCATCAATTGAGCCGATGCCATATAGCAAGAACGCATATGGGCACTTGCGAATCAATACCGGGATTTTTCGGCCCGCTTCGTTTTGCTCATAGGTCGGCAGCGATTTCTTGTACGCGGCCACGTCGAACGGGTCGCCTCGTTCCGGTATTTCCGTAACGCGGTACCACAGCCCGCCGAACATCATGGCAAGGGCGCCCAATGATGCTGCCGCTATCAGACTTGCGGGTTGCCAAGCGCCGAGACGGCCGCCAACCCATGGTCGCACTAGCCACCGTGTCGCCGCGATCAGCAACAGCGGCGGCAGCAGCCATTGCCACACATGCAATCCCGTCACGATAATCGATGGCCACCAGACCACCAGAACGCCGAACCCGAGCATCATGGATAGCACGACCGCAATTGGGCCTTTGCGGCAGATCATGCCGAGGAGTTGTCCGATGGCAAACCCATAAAGCGGCCCCAGCAACATGTAGCTCGGATGAATCGCGGCCCAAAAATGATCGCTGAGTTCCGGTGGCCATTTATTGCCGGACAGCGCTTGCTCCCAAGTTCGCCCACCGACAAACACAATGCCGACGAGGAATTGCGCAAACACCGGAAACATCAAATACGCGAATGCCAGCACGGACTTCACGAGCCAAAGCCGGTCGAATGGAATCCGACGGTCGCCCAGAAACCGGTACGCGTCACCCCGCTGATCGACGGCGAAAACACCGACGCCGGCGAAAATGCCAAACACGAGACCGATGACTGGCCAAAGGGTCTCCACGCGAATTGACTGTAACGCGATGCCGACAGCCAAGCCCGCGAGTGTCAGGAACAAAAACGCTATGCGCGACTGACGCCACGTTAGCCAAATCAGGGACCGCCAACCGTTACCAACTAGGTCAGCCTGTTGCAGCCGCGAATTTCGCCTCCGATCCTGCTTAGTGTAACGCCGAACCGCGAGGACAATAGGCAGCGGCGAGCATATCAGCGCCGCGTAAAGCAGCGATTGTGAATCGCGTGCCTGCTTCAACACTGGAGCTAACAGAATCGTGACGATGGCATTCACCGCCATCAAGACCGCTTGCATGACCAGCGCCCAGCCGATGGCCGCCAACGGAGACCGCGCCAGGCTCGATGCGTACAAACCGCAACCCAACCCGCTCAGGCCGAAGGCGATCATGGCAATGGTCGTAATGTGCAGGTATTCCAGCTCAAACCACGCCATCGCCAGACCGAGTGCAAACAGCAGAGCCGTGTGCATCAGCGTGTACATCGTCACGATGGCGATCTTGGTGTGTCCGACATGTCGTCTGGCGGCCGGCAGCACGTCGAGCCAGGATTGCGTGCGATTTTCGACCTCGCCAGCAAATGGCTGGGCGCCGACGACTAACCCCGCCATCCATACCAAGCACACGATGACGGATGCGTACGTGGACAATTGAGGCGCTGAAGCAATATCAAGCGACTTCAGACTGAAGAGTAAGCCAACCGCGAAAACAGTTACCGCCACCGCCGTTGTTCGCAACTCGCGGTATTCTTTCCATAGCAGTGTGCGGATCATGGCGCCACCTCGTCGGGGCGGCCGGCCAGCACGGTGTAGGTTTCTTCCAGCGTCAGGGTCGTGGCTTCGAAGTCGTGGATGTGGTCGGCAGTTCGCAAGGCGGCCACGCCTTCGGGTACGGGATCGCGGATGATTGCTGTCCAAATCGGGCCGGTGCCGTTGCGTTCCAGCACGGTGCCTAACGAGGTTTCACTCGGCGCTACGCCGTCGTGGCGTAATCGCAAACGAACGAAGCGCTGCTTGAGTTCCTCGGCGGTGGCGGCCAACACTAGTTTCCCGGCCGACAGGAAAGCGACATGACTGGCGATGCGCTCGACCTCGGCAATCTGATGGCTGGAAATGAGGACGGTGCGTCCCTCGGCTGCCATTGACACCATGCTTTCGAGAAACTCCCGGCGAACCCGAAGGTCGAGACCCGATGTCGGCTCATCGAGAATCAACACTTCGGGATCATGCGCCAGTGCCAATGCAAGCCCCACCTTGGCGTATTCGCCTTTGGAAAGCACCTTGAGCTTGGCATCATTGCGTAACCGGAATTTGCCGGTCCAGTCGCGAAAGCGGGCGAGGAAGCCGGGCAGGTGAAAGCCGGCGGTGAACCAACCGATTTCGTTCACGGTCATCCAATCGTAGAAGCGCGGGCGCTCGGGAACGTAACCGACTTTGTGCCGCAACTCGACGGCGTCGCGCCAGCAGTCTTTGTCGAGAATCGTCGCCGTGCCTTCGTCGGCGGGCAGCAAACCGGTGAGCATCTTGATCGTCGTTGATTTGCCGGCACCGTTGTCGCCTAGCAAGGCACAGACTGCGCCGGCGGGCACGGACAGATTGAGTCCGAACACGCCGGCCCCGCTGCCGTATGACTTGGTCAGGCCTTTGGTTTCGATGATCGCACTCACGAGCGCTTCTCCCGGGCGCGGACGGCCCCGTTGACGTGACTGAGTTCATCTTCGACAAGTTTGCGGATGGCTTCCGCAGACAGGGCACTGGCGACGGCCGCTTTCAGGGCGTCGCGGATTTGGCCGCGCACGATGTCCTGCCGTTCTTCGCGGCACAGCTTCGGCGCTTCGGGCGTGACCTCCATGCCGACGCCGCGCTTGGCGGTGACTACGCCGCGCCGTTCCAATTCCTGAAATGCCCGGGCCACGGTGTTGGGATGCACGACCAGCCGCTGCGCCGTCTCGCGGACGCTGGGAATCATCGTACCCGGTTCCAGCCCACCGGCCGCGATGTTGAAGATGACCTGCGCGACGATCTGTTCGTAAATCGGCACCGGCGACTGTGGCTGAACCGTGACGAACATGATGCCATTCCACCCGAGTGTACTACTGTATTGTTACAGTAGTACGGTGGGCAAGCGTTTGTCAATGGGAGTTCGAAAAAAAACACGAGAGCACCGAGTTTTGCAAATGTTATTACCGTGACTGAAGGCGTGCAGTCACACGACATTCCATTGAATTCGAAATGTCGCGTATTAAACTTGCTTCGGCAACTCCACCGCTTCGCCGCCAAAGCAGATGGCATGCTCACGCCGCGGCTTCCGCGGAGTGAGCATGTGAGCGGCTCTGTCGCTGGGACATTCTTGGGTGTATTAAGGGCGGCAATCTTGGCTGTGTAATATGAGACCGTGGTTGCCAGTCGCTCGCATGGTTGCCGTGAAGCGCGGGAACTATGCAATCGGCCTCATTCCCCATCGCTGGCGATGTGACGAGCCACATCTGTCGTTAGCTATGCGGCCAAATGAGATGCCTGAAGAAGCCCGGCGCATTGAGCGCTCCCTCGGACTAACACGAAGTAATCGCCTATTTGAGGATGATGGAAGTCTACCCTCAGGCCCCAGCTGCCGGCGATCTCGTGCCTGTCAAAGTTGGTTACAGTTGGATGCGCGCCGCGCCGCACGTACACTTCAAACTTGCGATTGACCGGAGTTGGTTGACCAGAACATCCCACCGTAAACATTGTTTCATACGGCCAATGGAATCTGAACAGTTGCTGGCTACCCACCGCAAGTGTGATTGAGTAGCTTTCGCCAATTGCGATAGGAATCGGCATCGAATTCAAGACGGTTGGCGGTCCAACATATTTGCCTACCGGCGCGTTTGTGAGTGGCTGGGAACGATTGGCCGTTGCGGGCGGCTGAGCCTGCTTTGCGGCGTTCGTTTTCCTGATCGGTTGTGCCATGGTCATCGCCCCCAAATCGATCGCGAGATCGGGGCCGCGATCTTAAGGGATGGCCTACCAATTCGTGGAATGCATACAAGCCCGCCTGACCCGTTGTCGTATTGCGGGCCGGTGGCCCAAGATTTTTTTGCCCCACAGATTTGGGAAATGTTCTCCGGATTTCGCACTTCTGGTTGAGGGGCGATAGCGCGGTCGGATTGCGGCCGGTCGGAAGACCCGCGCCAAGCGCAGCGGGACCCGCGGCGTGCGCAGAGTCGTTCCCAATGTCTCGAACATTGATCAATTAGAAAGGAAGGTCAGATCATGCCACCTGCATCTCGGTTAGGTGACAAATCTTATGCGCCGATAGATACACACGGGTGTCCGGCATGTCCGCATCCGGTGATCGGACCGGCGATCATCGGGTCTGACGATGTTCTTATCAACGGTATGCCGGCATTACGCGTCGGTGATGCGGGAATTCATGCAGCTTGCTGCGGCCCTAATACGTGGACTGCGCTGACGGGATCGGGAACGGTGCTGATCAATAACAAGGCGGTCCATCGTCTCAACGATCAAGATCAGCATTGCGGTGGACTGGGCTACATGGTCGAAGGAAGTCCAGATGTTATCGTCGGGGGTTAAACCGCACCTTACGGCAACTCCACTGCTTCGCCGCCGCGGCGGGTGCTGATGGCTTTGAGGATGTTCAGCGGGGTGTTATCGACCAGGAACCTGACGGAGCCATCGCACATGGCGACATTGCAGCCGCCGAGATGGGCGCTGCCC
>JANLTA010000773.1:0-2650 GCA_031362705.1 Gemmataceae bacterium
AACGCGGTGTGGCACCAGGATCGGTCTTTCGTTGCAAACGGAAGGCGCGACACAATATTCGGTCCCGAACTCTCGGGATGCGAACAAAAGTGCTTCGCACACGAAGCGCCCGCCGCATCACCTTTCATGTGCGTGTGGACCCCTGCGCGCATTGACATCACCAGCAATGGACCGACGCGAGGGCGCATGTCGGCTGGAAGATGTGACGGGGATTGTCACGGCTGCAAAGCCGCCCGGATCGGTTATTAAGTAATGAAGTAGCGATGGCTTGCGGCCGCCGCACGGAGTCAACGCGATGAACATCGTGAGTCAAATTCGTGGCAAGCGATCTTGCCACGCCGATGCCCGTTGCGGCACCATAATTCAGTACGATAACCGCTTCGAGTCGAACCCGGGCGGTGTCTCCCGTGTCTTGTGCGGAATGATGACGGGAGAATCCATGTCGGCCGTGCTCGAAACTCCACCCGTTGAACCGAGCGGCTTTCGGGAGTTGATCCACCTGGCCTGGCCGCTGGTGCTGAATAACAGCGTCTGGACGCTGCAAATCTTCACCGACCGGGCGCTGGTATCGCACTATGGTGCGGCTGAATTCGCGGCCACGCTGGAAGCGGTTGTCTTTTTCTGGGCGCTTCTGAATCTGTTCGTTCATACGACCGGTTACGTCGCGACGTTTGTCGCGCAATATTCCGGGGCTGGCCGACCCGAACGCATCGGCCCAATCGTCGGGCAGGCACTGTACACCGCGATAATCGGCGGTGTCGTGTTTCTAGCCATCATTCCGTTCATCGGTCCAATGTTCCGGGCGCTGGACCACGGCAGCGGCCTGGCACATCTTGAAACGGCATACTTTCGCTGCCTGTGTTTCGGCGCGATGCCGAGCCTCATTACAGCCGCGGTAAATGGCTTTTTCATTGGTCGTGGCGATAGTCGCACCGTGCTGTGCATCAGTTGCGTGACGCTCGTCGTCAATGCCGCCTTGGCCTATTGTTGGATCTTTGGTCGCTTTGGTTTCCCCGAGTGGGGCCTTGTTGGCGCGGGTTGGGCCACGGCAGCGGCACAGTGGATTGCTGCCATCATCGGGGTGATTCTGCTCACTCGACCCAGGCAACGCAAGCAATTCGGCACCGGCGAATGTTGGCGCTTCGATGCGCCATTGTTCTTTCGTCTATTGCGATTCGGCGTGCCCAACGGCGTTGTCCCATGCGTCGAAACCAGTGCGTTCGCGGTGCTGATCCTCGTTATCAAGTGGATCGGCACCGTTGAGTTGGCCGCCACCAACATGGCTCTGACGCTGAACATCGTCGCGCTCCTGCCGGCAATGGGTGTCGGTCAAGCCGTGGAAGTGCTGGTGGGTCGCTATCAGGGCGAAAAACGTCCTGACCTTTCGGCCCGACGCACGTACATGGGTTTGGCCCTAGCCGCCGGCATCATGTTCTGCATGGCCGCCGCCTACTATTTGATACCCGGCCTGCTGCTGTTACCTTTTCAATCCGACGCGACGACCAACGAAGTCGCCGCCGCCAAGGTGCTATTGCGATTCGTGGCGTTCTACTGCCTGTTCGACTCCGCCAATTTGGTATTCTCCTTCGCCCTGCGTGGGGCCGGCGACACCAGGTTCGTCATGTACATGGTGGCCACGCTGCCTTGGATCGGAATGGTACTACCGGCATGGATCGGCTACCGCGCCGGCTACGGCCTTCATTGGGCGTGGACCGTCCTCAGCGGCTACATCGCGCTATTGGCTGTGATCTTTTACTTGAGATTTCGACACGGAGCATGGCGAAGTATGCGCGTGATCGAAGGAACCGACGAAGAGAAACCTGAACTCTAGGTGCGAAAGGTGTCAATTTGATTGGCTACCTATTGCTTGCAGATCTTGCACATCTGCACGGCGCGACCGGAATCGGAATACTCAACTTCGGTCATGTAATGGCGCATCAACAACAAGCCACGGCCGCAGGGGCGTTCGAGGTTTTCAGGTGCGGTGGGGTCGGGCACATCGTTCGGGTTGAAGCCCGGGCCTTCGTCGGAAATGAATACGTCGAAGCGATCCTGGGTCACGGCATAACGAATATGCACTCGCTTGTCCGGGTCAAGTTTGTTGCCGTGCTTGATGGCGTTGACCAGTGCTTCTTCGACAGCGAGGCGGACGGCGAAGACATCGCGCTCGCCAAACGACGCGGCGGCCAGTGCCGCCTCGATTTCACTCTGCAGTTGATGGGCCTCGTTGAGATCGCTCGGGATGGTCAGATCCCGGGCATGAGGCTGTTTGCGGTTCATCGCCATTTCACAAGCGAGAAAAGGGGGGTCAGAACGACTGCAAGCCACTCTGTTCGTCTTTGGCAATGGCGAACACTTTGTTCAGCTTGGTGATCTCAAACACTTCGTAAATGTCGCGGGCAATGTTACAGAGCACGAGCTTGCCGCCGGTCTCGTTCAACTTGCGGTTGAGCACAATCAGCTTGCCGAGTGCGGCACTGGAAAGGAACTCGACATTGGCAAAGTTCAACAGAATCTTTTGCCGACCGAGTTCCTCGACGAGGCTCATCAATTGCTCGCCGATCATCTGAATGTTCTGGTCGTCGAGGATCTTCTTGTCGAGGAAATTGACGACGGTGATGTCGCCGATGTCTTCGACTTCAAGGCGACG
>JANLTA010000837.1:0-2894 GCA_031362705.1 Gemmataceae bacterium
GCGCATGTTGACGGCCGAGGCGCCTGAAGCCTTGCCGGGCGGCGGCACGGCTGCTGTGTCGTACATCTTCGGCTACGAGTCGAAGAAGCTCATCCAGGCCGGTATCGTTTGGTCCAAGGCGACCGACGCCAAGATGACTCCGGAACAGCTCTATTCCAACGCCAACATCCTGAAATCGCATTTCATTGCTGCCGGCTATAAGCCAGACTCGGTGGCCATGAACATGCCGGTTGCGGGCGGCCTTCTCATGTTCCGCGGCAGCGACGCCGAGGGACGCACGACGCTGCTGGTGCTTCAAGGCGATATCGCCGCCAACGAGAGCAAGCAGCGTGTGCTGACGCCGACGGCGCTGTCGCTGTTCTACGTCGCCGACGCCAAGACGCCCGACGTCTACAGACTGCCTGCCGGCCTTTTCTAAGCCGGGACAACTGGCACGACGCGAAATGCACGCCCGGGTCCACGCCCGGGCGTCTTTTTTTGCGTGGCCGACAAGCGGTTAAAGTCCCGAAGGCCAGGCGGCCGACGGCGAAGCTAAGGGCTGCTTGCCTCAGCAGGAGCGTCTGGCAAGTCGCCTCTCAACTCCGCCGCGCAGTGACCAGCCGGTGGGGTAGTGGTCTTTTATATAGCAGCTGAATTCGAACGTCATATGGTAACTGCCATATGAGTGGTGAACGATGATACAGTACCCTGAAACATAGTGTTCCACCATTTAACGGGATGCTTTGGTGGTGGGATGGGCGAAGACGCACCTGACGATATCGATCTGCAAATCGTTGCCGACAGCTTTCGCGTCGTCAGCGATATCAGCGCCTGGGACAGTCTCATTCTCTCGTGGGAGCGAAAGATTGATCAGGCGGGTTTCGGCACGAAGCTCGAGAGCGGCGAGCAGCGTCTCAAGCAGCACTATTCTGCAATCGACAAACTGCTCGGAAAAGTCGGCTTGCCGACCGCCGAGGATCCGATCGACCATGCTGTCGGCTCGGTGACCGAGCCTGCGATGGTGTTGTCTGAAAAGTTCCGCGTGGTCGCCATCAACCCGGCCGGACGGGAAGCATTCCGCATCGAGCAGGGGCAGGTCGTTCATCTCGACTGGCTCAATGACGCCTACCGGAATTCGTTCCGGGAATTTCTGTCCGGCCCGCTTTCAAGCCGCCACAGGCAGTATCGGATCGTTCGCACACTCTCAGCCGACAACAGGGAGGGATATGCCGAGGTGTTTCCGGTGGCCGTCCCCGGAATCGAAGGCGACTTCACGGCCGTTCGCGAGTTGACGATGCAGTGGACCGACGCCATCAAAAAAGTGCTCGTCCAAGCCTTCGAGTTGACCGAGGCCGAAACTGAGATCGCACGTCTCCTCTACTTGCATGCCGACATGGCAAAGGTTGCCCAGCTGCGCGGCGTGACCGTGCGCACGGCCCGCTTGCAGTTGAGCCACATCTTCTCGAAGACCGAAACCGCCAGTCAGGTCGAGCTGGTCCGCTTGCTCGTGCTTCTCGGCACTCGCCTCTCGACCGAATTGCAGAACGAACGGCTGCGATGGACGGATCCGCTGGGCCGCGAGCAGATCATCACGCGCCCCGACGGGCGCAGGCTCGCATACAGTTGGATGGGTGCCAAGGATGGCGTACCGGCATTGTTCGTGCACGGCATCGTCAACGGGTACCTCTATCCGGACGAATTCGCGGCCACTCTGAAAGAACACGGCGTCAAGCTGTACGTGTTGACCCGCCCGGGGACCGGCAACAGCGATGCCGATCGATCGATCGACACCTGCACGGATCACGCCGAGACGATTGCCTATTTCTGCAAAGCCCTGAACTTGAAAGGAATTGCCGCGGCTGGAATCCATGCCGGCGTCGTCCCGTTGACCAAGGTTGCCGCGAGTAATGAGAACCCCTTCTCGAGCATCGTTGCGATGGGGCGTTTCCTTACGTATTCAGAGAAGCGGTCTTCGAAAATCGCCAAGATTCCGCGAACGCTGCTTTGGCTCACGCTCAACGCGCCTTGGGCCGCCGACATTGTCGGCCGCCATGCCTGGCGCGCACTGGTTCAGCACGGCGTCGACTGGTACATCGAGCGGGCCTATCGCGACATGCCGTTCGACTACAAAACCACCAAACATCCGGAGATTTCTCCGTTGTTACGCAATGCGTGCGCCTTCACGTTCCTGCAAGGACACGAGATCTTTTTTGACGAGTTGGTGCTGCGCCGGACGGACATCCGCGATTTTCTACCGAAACTGCGAATCCCATTCCGCTGGATGCTGGGGACGGTCGACGTCTATGGGCTGTCCAACACCGCAGGTGGATTTTACGATGCCGAGGACCAGGAGGAGATCACCTCCCTCAATCCAATTATCGTTCTCGAGCGGATCCCAGATTGCGGCGAGTTGATGCCCTATCAGCGCCCCGCACTGGTGGCGCAAAGGATCGTGGAGGCCGCCCAAGGGCTTGAGTGCCGCGGCTCGTGGCCCGGCCATTGACGGCTGAACCCAAGTGTTGCACCGATCGACAAATCTCACCCGATGAGCCTGGGAATTCAATCAGTTCATGAATTCGGCGGAACGGATCATCAATTCACTCTCGGCAACCGAGCCGCTGAAAACCTTGGCGACCCCGGCGTGATTCGAACACGCGGCCTACGGTTTAGGAAGACGATCTAAGCGACTACAACCGCGGAATATCAATGAGTTGTCGGGGCGCCCGTTGCAACCACTGCCCCACGGTTCAGCACAGTGCGGGAGCGAGACCCGCAAAATTCACGCAAGCAACTTTCGTTGCCCGGTATGGCCCAATCCACATATTCCGGCACCGGGTGTAGTCGCACGATCCATCGCATAACCGCTTGGCTCCACATTATCGACCCGAACAGCGACCACGTCACAGCCGCGCAAT
>JANLTA010000841.1:0-9444 GCA_031362705.1 Gemmataceae bacterium
CTGCGCCGCCGAAAACTCCGCACCGTCGACGAACTCTGGGACGCCTTCGGCCAATCCCTCGATTGGGTCACCCCCGATGAATGTCGCAACTACCTCCGCCACGCTGGCTACACGCTAGAATGAAAATCAAAATGCTCTAGCCGACCATAGTGAAAGCTCCGAAGGAACGGCACAGATTGTGTCACGCCTTCGGAGCTTTTTTCCGTTGTTCATCGTTTCCTAGGGCCGATGCACTGAAGCTATGTTAACCGCTCCTTTGGAGCTGAACGGCAGCAAAGCAATCAGAGTAGGAGCGGGCGTTACACCGACCCGCCAAACCGCAGGCGGAATTGAATGAAGTCGCTGGCGGCGACGGCACCGTCGCCATCAAAATCGAAGATGGGATTGCTGCCGCCCAAGGCCAGGCGGAATTGGATGAAGTCATTCGCGGCGACGTTTCCATCGCCGTCGCTGTCGCCGAAGAAGCGGAAGATGTTCGTCGGCGGATTGGGCGCAACCGCCGACGCGAGTACGTAGTTGCCGCCGGGTTGGCCGTTACCATCACCGTCGAGCATGCCGAAACCGTTGGAGACTTTGTTGTCGATCACGGTCAGCGTGTATCGGCCATCGGCAAGCGACCCATAATCCACGGCATTGGTGCCGAGGAATGTCAGCGTCACCACTGTGGTCGCGCCGGAGTCATCCACCGACGTGACAAGCGTAGGCAGTTTGCCATCGCCTTGCCGAGTCACGACGAAAGCGTCGGCCAAAGAAAACGTGATGTCGATGTGCTGATCGAAGGTCACAGTGAGCGAAGTCACCCGCGACCGCTGGGCCGAGCCGTCGTTGATTTTCACTGATGCGACATGTGGCAACAAATATGGCCGCGGCCCGTTATCAGAATCCGGCTCTTCGGAATAGCCCGATGCAAACGATGCTCGCTCGAGGAAGTTGTAGCGAAGGTTTGCCCAATCGTTGTGTCCTTGGAACACATCGGTCTTGCCGCCGCTGAAGTTGATGTCGATCTGCACCGTGCCGCCGGTGACTCCATCAAAGTTCCAGTTGATGCCATTGCCGTCGGCCTTGGCCAGGCCATAGCCCATTCCCAGCTCACCAAAGGGAACGGTAAACGCGGGATTGGCGACGCTGATGCCGTTTCCTTCCGCCAACTTGCTCTCGTCCAGGTCGCCGAGCGTTTCGCTGGAATAGTCGAGCCTCCAACTGTTCGCGTAAGCCGGAATGGCGGCACCAGTGCGGTTGAATGCCTGAGGATACTGCCACACGTAATTCATGACGCTGTGGTAGTTCGGTTTGTCGTTGGTCTTGTCGTTGATCGCGCCGCCGTGATTGAGACCGAGCGTGTGGCCAAGCTCGTGCATCCAGGTACCCGCCCGGTCAACGTCGGTCAAGCCGAACTTGGCCGTGTTCCAGACATCAGCGCCGAAGGTCACAAAGAAGTCGTTGCCGTGCAGTTCACCCAGGCCCGAGGAACTATCGATGATGATCGATTTGCCGTTACTGTCTTTGTTGACGTTGCCCATCGCGTCTTTCGATGTGAACGAATATTTGCTCGCAAACATGCTGTAGCGGTGGGTCAGTGTCAATGCCTCGCGAATCTGGACCCAGTTTACGTCAGCGCGCTGTGTTGGCGTGCCAAACCGCCCAACCACAGCACCTTTCCCATTCTTGATCTCGTGGAACCGGGTGAAATTGGTATCGAGGGCGAATTCCTCGGGAGCGATGTTCGTCTCGTCGTACACCACATGGAGGTCGATGCCGGCGGCCTGGTCGGGGTTGTGAATGTTGATGTTGGTCGCCAGGCTGAAGGCGTTGATGACGCCGCCGGCTGCCGCCGGTGTCGCCGGATTGAAGATGGCCGCGCCGGGAGCAAAGCCTGTCATGGCATCGACTTCGACGAACAAATCTTTCTGATACATGTTGGAGCCGGACAAGATCAGTTCGTTAACCGTCAAGATGCCGTCTTCGTTGATGTCCAACCCGTCGGCGAGTTCCCACACGTCGGCCAGCCCGTCGGCGTCGGTGTCGACCATGGAGAACTCCGAGGTGTTGCCCATCGCATCGGTGGCGGTCGCCGTCACGTTGGCGTAACCCGTGTGATCGAAATCGAACTCGACGTTGCCAAAGACATTGGTGACGACCGTCTGCGATGCGCCTATGATGTAGGTCTTCCCCTCGGCGTACTCGCCCAGCGGCAGGCCGGTGTTGTCGTAGAAGTCGATGGTGAATGTCGAGCTGCCTTTGCTGTTCAGCGACCATTTGTGAATGCCCGAGTCAATGATGCCGACATTCGGCCGCGAAATGACCATCGGGTAGTCCTGCAAACCGTTCGGCCCCACGTCCGAATCACCGTCGCCGCTCAGCTTATCGACGGCCAGCTTGGTCGCGTCGTTGATGGTGACCCAGTCGGCATTCAGGTCGATGCCGCGCCCGTAATTCTTGTAGATGGAATTCCATTGAATCACGTTGGACAAGCCGGCATCGGCGGCGAGGACCACGCCGTGCCCTTTCGCGCCGAGATCGACGCCGTTGAAGGCGATGATGTTGGCGTGATCGGCCGCCGGTTTGCCGACGAAGTTGAGCGAAGCGCCGCCGCCGATGAACACACCGCTGAACTTGTTGCCACGATCCGCCATGCCGTCGATGCCGACGCCGATCTTGTTGCCGCGGAGCAGATTGTCCTTGCCGGTGACGCCGATGATGGCGACGCCGTGCAGAAAATTGGACGAGATGACGTTGGCATCCATGGGGGCCGCGCCGCCGATGGTGGTGCTGGAGCCGCCCTCGATGAAGACGCCGCCAAGCAAGTTGGGCTGGGCGCTGCCGTCCTTGCCGACGCCGATGTAGCTGGCGACGATCTTGTTGCCGATAGCCGTCGGCCCCTTGATGTGGACGCCGGTCCCGCCGTTGCCGCTGACAACATTGCCAAAGAGAGTCGTGCCGAACAGATTGCCCGGCGCGTCTTCACAAAAAATGCCTGCGCCGGCGTTTTTGATGGCCGTGACGCTGTCGCCGCCGACGCCGATCTGGCTGGACGAAATGGAGTTTCCTCCCGCGCCCGCACCCTTCAGTTGCACGCCCGGCCCGCCATTGCCGGAAACCACGCAGTTGAAGATGGTGTTGCCGGACGACATGATGTTGATGCCGCCGGACTTGTTGCCGATGGCTTTCGTGCCGCCGTGATCGGTGCCGATGTAGCTATCAATGACCGTGGTCTTGCCGCCCAGCAAACTGATGCCGAATCCCATCCAGCCGGTGATGGCCACGTCTTCGATGTAGCCGCCCGCCGTGAAGACCAAGCCCGCGGCTGCCGGCCCCGCGGCCAAACCGCTGATCTCCACTCGTTTCTCGGTCGGCGTGTCGGTGAGAAATGTGGCTTTCCTGGTCAACGCCGGGTACGGCGACAGCGGGGTGAACAGCAGCGGCCCGCCCGGCGGAAAACTGAATGTAATCGTCGAGGCTTCGGCAGCCGACGTCGTATTCAACGCGCTGATGGCCGCCCGTAACGTATCCGGGCCGGCGTCAGCCGTAGTCTTGACGACAAAGCTGGCGGGCACAATCCGGCGTTCAAACTGCTCCAGGTTCAGGCGGGCTGATACCGGCTGGCGAACACATTTCGAGTTGAGACGGCGTGCCATGATAGACCTCGTGGTTGGAAGGGGGTTTCGTCGGCCGGTTTGTCGCACCCGCATTTGCCCCTCTCAACCCCGTTCTGCGCGCGGAGGCGAGTTCGGGACATCCGTTTCGCAAAATAGTTGACTTTCGTTAGGAATTGCTCGGAATTGGGTACAATAATCGCTTACTGCCACAACTTCGGAACCAGCCATGCCGCCGGCGGAACAGCCGTTGCCCGACGATTCGGAATTGTTGCTCCGCCAGGCTGCCCAAGGCGACCGGGAGAGTTGCGGCGCGTTATTGAATAAGCACCGCGACCGGCTTGTGCGCATGGTTTCGCTGCGGCTCGATCATCGGTTGCGTGGCCGACTCGATCCCTCCGATGTCGTTCAGGAAGCGTGCCTGGAAGCAACAGCGCGGTTGCAAGAGTATCTTGCCAAGCCCGACGTTCCGTTCTTTTTGTGGTTGCGTTTTCTCACCGGGCAGCGCGTGTCTATTTTGCATCGGCATCATCTCGGCGTTCACATGCGGGCAGCGGGGCGAGAAGTGCCCATCGATCTACTTGGTGCACCAGCGACGACATCGGCGGCACTCGCCGACTGTCTGGCCGGCAACGACCCACGGCCCAGCGAAATCGCGGTGCAAGTCGAGACGCGGCGGATCTATGAGGGCGTTCTCGAAAGCCTCGACCCCATTGATCGGGAAGTTCTAGCGCTACGGCACGTCGAACAGTTGTCCAACGTCGAAACCGCGAAGGTGTTGAACCTGCAAGAGTCCGCCGCCAGCAAGCGCTACATACGTGCGATCGAGAGATTGCGCGCGGCTCTCGACGAATCGGCCGGGGCATCGCCATGAGCGATTCGTCGGCCCATCGCGATGCGGTGGAACAACTCGCCGAAGAGTTCGTCGAACGCTGGCGTCGTGGCGAAGAGCCATCGGTCAACGAATACGCCGACGCACATCCTATCCATGCCGAACGAATTCGCCGCCTCTTCCCTGCCATCCTGCTGGCCGAAAATATGGGCGTACCTGCGAGCAGAGGCGGGCGGACAACAACGGCGGCGATGCCGAACACGCTCGGCGAATACCGGCTGATCCGCGAGATCGGGCGCGGCGGGATGGGTGTGGTTTACGAAGCCGTGCAAGAACCACTGGGCCGGCAGGTCGCCCTGAAAGTGCTGGCAACTTCGGGTCTGGCCGACCCACGATTTCAAGAGAGGTTTCAACGCGAAGCGCGAGCCGCGGCGCGGTTGCACCATACCAACATTGTGCCGGTATTCGGCGTCGGCGAACACAACGGCATTCATTACTACGCCATGCAGTTCATCGCCGGGCAAGGCATGGATCACGTGCTGAGTGACGTAGTTCAGGCACGAGGCAGGGCGTACACGCGGGCAGGAATCGAACACACGAGCGTCGCCCCGAACCGTCCCGCGACGCATCAGAACGAGGCTGCCCGGACGGCGAACTCACAACACGTCACCACGACATCGTCCAGCATGTCGTCCTGTTCCCATGCCGAATATTATCGCGGCGTGGCCCGAGTTGGTTTGCAAGTCGCAACCGCGCTGAGTTACGCTCATAATCAGGGCGTGCTGCACCGTGACATCAAACCATCCAACTTGCTGATGGACCCATCCGGTACCGTGTGGGTCACCGACTTCGGCCTGGCCAAGACTGAAGACGATGCCGGCCTGACCCACACCGGTGATTTCGTTGGAACAATGCGGTACATGGCGCCGGAACGATTTCGCGGCGACTCCGGCCCGTCATGCGATGTTTATAGCCTGGGTGTCACGCTCTATGAGATGCTCACATTTCGTCCGGCGTTTGACGACACGGACAGGGCCAAGTTGCTTGACCAGGTATTGCGACATGAGCCAATCGCGCCGCGAAATATCGACAAGCGTTTGCCACGCGATCTTGAGACCATAGTCCTCAAGGCAATGGCGAAGGAAGTTCCCGGGCGCTATGCATCCGCACAGGCAATGGCCGATGATCTGCATCAATTTCTCGCCGACCGGCCGATCTTGGCTCGCCGTGCGCGATTAGTCGAACGCATGTGGCGCTGGTGCCGGCGCAATCCGTTTCTTGCAGGGCTGACGTGTGCCGTCGCTTTTCTTCTGTTGGTGATATTGATTGGCTCGCCAATCATGTCGCTACGGTTGTGGGAGCAACGGCAGGACGCCTTGGACAAGCTGTGGCTCGCAAATGTGGCTCAAGCCAAAGCACAACGACTGACTCAAGAAGCCGGCCGACGCTCTTCGGCAATTGAATCGCTCGATGCCGCGCGACGATTGTTGCCTTTGCTCCCGGTAGATGCGAATCGGCGGCTCGAATTGCGCAATGAGTTCTTCGCTTGCCTGGCGCTTCCCGATCTTATTCCGGCGGCGGCGTGGGGTGGTTCGCCAGCCGGCACTGCGGCGGTTACTTTCGATGGCACATTCGAGCGCTATGCTCGTGGCAACGAACAAGGCGGCATCAGCATTCGCCGCGTCGCCGGTGATGTCGAACTGAGCAACTTGCCGGTCCAAGGCATACCTGCGCAAGCGCTCAAGTTCAGCCCCGACGGTCGATTTCTCGCGGCGGGCTATCACCACAAACACCAAATCAACTCGGAACGCTTCCGTGTCTGGCAGTGTGACACCGGGCGCGCGGTGCTGTCCATCGATTCGGAGACTGGCTGCGGTGAAGCCGACTTCAGCCCGGATAGCCGCTTTGTCGCCTTTGGCCGCGACGGTAATCTATTAGCGATTCATGATCTCCAGACCGAATCAACAGCGGGAACGACTTACAAAGTCGCAGCGCTGCCAACCGCCATTGCCTTTCATCCCGATGGCACCAGGTTAGCGGTCGCCGCTCATAGAATTGTCGAAGTTCGTGAACTGGCGACGGGCAAGGTACTCAGTTCGCGGAACGTTGAACGTGATGTCTGGGCATTGGCCTGGCACCCCGATGGCAGCATCCTTGCCACCGCCGCTATCGGCAACATCTTGCTGTGGGCTAACGATAATCCCCAACCAACGGCGACACTTCGGGGTCATGAACAAGTCATCTACGCGCTTGCCTTTCATCCCAGCGGTGACCTTCTCGCCAGCAAAGCTCACGATGGCTCCATCCGCCTTTGGGACGTGGCCACGCGGCAGCAACTCATTCGAACGTCAAGCGTTCACATGGGTTGCGTGCCAATCCAATTCTCCACCGACGGTCAGCGACTGGCAGCAGCGTCCGATGGTTCACAGATTTGGACATTTGATGTTTCGCGTGGCCATGAATGCCGCCAACTTGTCGTGCCCCGTGCATTTACGAGCCTTCCGGCACTCAACGCTGATTTTGATCCAAGTTGTCGTGACTTGGTGGTCGCACACGGCGACGGTCTTCGAGTATGGGATGCAGAAACCGGTGGCATTTCATCGTTCTTGCCGGAACGCACCGTACGGCACATCCGTGTCGCCGGCGATGGTAAGTCAGCCTTCACGGGCAATTTGACGGACCTGCAACGCTGGCCGCTATCGGCCGCCACGTTGCACGTAGCGCCGAGCAGCAAACCGGAGTCATTGAGCAACGGCGGCCCGGTGGTTAACATCATTGTCGGCCTAGATGGCAACACGCTGGTCGTTCGACATCGCGATCAATCACCGCGTGTCATCAAGCTCGACCGACCGGGCGATGTGATCACTTTGGGTGACCATCCTCGAACACGCTACGTCGCCCTCAGTGCCGATTGTCGGCACGTGGCCACCGGCAGCGAATTCGGATCCAGCGTACGTATTTGGGACGCGACCACCGGCAAGTTGCTGCACGAATTGCCAATTAACTCCGGCGCATCTGTTGAGTACAGCCCCGACGGTCGCTGGCTCGTGATCGGCACGGAAACCAAGTACACCTTTTATGATGCCGCGACTTGGAGGCAGTGTCACGGAGTCGCCAAGCAACCGGAGACAACTCCGGGCGGCATGTCGTTTTCCGCGGACGGCTCGATTCTCGCCGTTCGCCATTCACCGAATCAACTGCGACTGTTGAACCCGGCTAATGGAGCTGAGTTGGTAACTCTGCGAACATCAGGCCATCAAATCATGAGCTGGCATCGCATCAGCCCCGATGGTCGCTACCTCGCCGCCGCGGGGGCGGGGAATCTTGTTCACCTCTGGAATCTTGCCACAATCCGTGAGCAATTGAAGGTGCGGCAACTGGATTGGTAATAGTGGCGTGCATGTCATTTCGTTTCACGCAATTGCGCGTTCGTACCATTTCTGTTCATCTCGTTTCATCGCCACCCGGTAGGCGCGGGCGGCAAATAGAACGAATGTGAAACGAAAGCGCACCGGAGACGCATCGGCCCTTTGGTGACACTCGGCTCGTTCAATTACGGCAATTGATGCATGGAATGACGTGCTACGCCTGCCAAAACCTCGTCAACCCACTCGTCAAGAATGAACACAAACCTCTCACTGCCAGCGCTGACTTATGCGCTTTTTCCGTTTGTCGCCGCACGCTGCGCCAGGCGACTTGCGCGGACTTCGCGATGATCTGCACGGGGGCGTCCATCGTGACCACGAACTTGTAGAGCGTCAGCGCGGCGGAACTGGTGCCGGTGGCGCGCAGATAACGCGCATAACCGATGGCGACGTTGGGTTCGCTGTAGGCGACGTTGAGGCGCGAACTCACCCGGCCATGATGCGTGATCTCGACCGATGGCAGATACACGACACCGTGCCGGCGATTGACGCGGTAGCTCAGGTCGATATCTTCGCCGCCGAAAGCGTAGCCCTCGTCCCAGCCGTTGACTTCATCGAAGATGGTTCGCGGCATCAGCACGGCCGCCCCCATCAATACTTCGACACGCCGTTGCGTTTCCGGGTCGAACGATTGCCGACGGTATTGGCGGTAAGCACGACGCAACAAGCCCGTCCATCTGAATGCCAACGTGCGATGCAGCAGTGCCCATACTGATGGATGCTGCCGATACGAAATCTGTAATCGCCCCAGCGGGTCGCGCAGGCGTGGGCCGATCATGCCGATCTCGGGATGGGCTTCGGCAAAATCGACGAGCCGCCGCAGCGTCATCGGCGGGATGACCGTGTCGTTGTTCAGAAAGAACAGGAAGCGGCCACGTGCCTTGGCGGCCGCCTGGTTGTTTGCTTTCGAGAAGCCGCGATTATCGGCGTTGCGAACGAGCGTGACTTCGGGAAACTCTCGGGCAACCAGATCGCCCGAGCCATCGCTGGATGCGTTATCGACGACGATCACTTCAACACTGACACCCTGTGGCAATTCCAGCAGTGACCGCAGGCAGTTCCGCAATAACTCTTTGCAATTCCAATTGGCAATGCAGACGGAGACATCAATTAGTTCGCCGACGGCATAGCCCTGTGCCCACCCCGGCGCCCACGTTGGCGCGCGGCGCGAACGTGGTGTCTCGGCTGGCTTGGCGTCCGTGGAATATAGGTCGCGGCGCATACGGGTCTCCGTACCCGCGAAAAAAGTAACACGGAAGTGCAATTGCCGTCAACCCGAAGCCGGACGCGAGGCGGGTTCCTGAAGACGGTGGCGAGTCACTGCCGAAAGCGGGGACGCGTGTAGGGTGCGTATAGGGCTGCTCCAACGAAAACAATATACCTTCAACGACTGCGGCCCGGAACGTACCTGCCACCCCGCGACTTTTCAATGACGTTGATGTGAAATGAGCTTAATTAGAGCATTTTGATTTTCATTCTAGCGTGTAGCCAGCGTGGCGGAGGTAGTTGCGACATTCATCGGGGGTGACCCAATCGAGGGATTGGCCGAAGGCGTCCCAGAGTTCGTCGACGGTGCGGAGTTTTCGGCGGCGCA
>JANLTA010000909.1:0-4384 GCA_031362705.1 Gemmataceae bacterium
TTCCCTCGCAAGTCTTTCAACCCTCGGCGAAAATGGCGATGATGGCCACCAACACAACACCGGCCACCGTCAGCGCGTCGGCTTGGATGGTCGACAACGCGGCGGTGACTTCAGTAGGAACTGCGGCCATTGCGCCGCCAGCGCCGAGGGTTGAAAGACTTGCGAGGGAAACACGAGCGAATTTGTTCAATTTGAACTCCATTTGATTACCGGAAAATCCCGGCTGTGTGCCCCCGGCGCTTCGCAGCGTTGAGAGGCACACAGCTGACATCTAATCCTTTGTGGTGGATAAAAATAGCTGGAATCTAATAGGAGCCGGTGCGGTCGTACTTTTCATTTGACTCCCGAACCATTTTTTGCCACTCGTCATCGTGATCCGACAAGGATTCGAATGACTGCTTTTCAACTTGACGCTGCCTAATTTGATCCCCGAATTCGGCCTGAAATTCAGAATCTAGTTCTTCGTCTCTCCCCAGAGACATTGATGCGGAGTACTGTTTATCGGACTCGGCCCAGTCGAAACCATCGCGCTGTGACGGTGGCGGGCCGAGGGACGCTGCCCAAGCTTCCGGGGAAATATCGGAACCATCGCCGCCACCGTGAATTGCTTTTCTCAGAAACTTCACAGAATAAATTGAGACGGTGGCAAGCAACACGATAGCGGCAAGAACGATAGCGTCAGAGCCGATATTTTGAAGAGCAGACGAAACGGAGAGGGGAAGCATAAGGAGCTATCTTTTGAGAGTGTAGAAATATTTGAAGTCAAGCCATCCAAGGTGCAAGACCTCGCGGGCTGTGATGATGGATTGCGCGAGGTACACGAAGGCAGCTCGGAAACGTCGGATTTTTGTCATGATGGATTCAACGATGAATAGGCGCCGTCATGCCATTTCGGCGGTAATTCCCGAAGCTGGCACAACTCAATCGAACCGTGCACGAATCGCACCGAGTAGAAGGATTCGAGAATCTCTCCACTTGCGCGCACCACAAGACGACCCCCCGCGCGGCAGACTTCGCCGACGCCGTGGAGGCGCTTGCACCATTCCGGGAGGTTGTACCAAGACCGGACGGCCCGACCTTGTTGAGTGAGTCCACCAATTCCATACAATCTGAGTCCTTTTGGGAAGCGGTGCAATTCACCGAGTTTTGATAGGTATTTCATGAGGTAGCCGACGCCGGACCGAGCAACCTCTGTATTGCTCATGCCGTGCGGCCAAAATGCGGCCCTGCGCCCTTTTGCTTTGTCCCAGTGGGGCATGCTTACGCCATGTGGGAGCCACGCCAGAAGGTGGTAATGCACCGCGCCACGGCCTTGCAGTTCGGCAACCCACGTATAACGGCAAGGAACACCGGCAGCGCGACACCAGTTGCGAAATGCCTGGACGGACTTGGAAACGTGATCAGGACGCCAATCTGACACGCCCCGGTAAGTGAGGGTCACGAACCAGCAAACGGACGCCCTGAAGCCGTTTTCAGCGAGTCCATGGAGGTGGCCGGACGCCCAGACTGAACGTTTGAGGTTGCGGATTCGACGAAGGGCCAATTCAGGAGCTGAACAATTCAGGGAAAGCGTCTGAAGACTTGTTTTAGATGGGACAAGCCCCGCCGAAACCGACACGGCCACACCGGCGCCTGCGGCGCTCGGGTGTCCGTGGGCGGTTGCGGCGCTCACGACGAGACGCGGCAGGACGCCGCCAGGTCTACGAGCCAGCGGGCGAATTCTGGCGACGTGCGTTCGCGCTCGGCGGTGCACATTTTTTCAACGCGCCCGGAAGGGACAGGAGGCAGACCCTCGGGCCACAACAAATCAGGCACTGGACAGCCGACGAAATACAGGCTGGTTTGCTTGGGCGCTCGGTGACCCCACCAGCTTTGGAGCACTGGAACAAGAACGCCGCAATAGGTGTCTCGCATGCCGAAGCCGAGACAGCCGGATTCCGACCAAAGACGGGAATGTGTCGGATGCTCAAGCACACCGCCGAAGCGGCGAACCTGATGCATTGACCAAATCGCCAGGTGGCGTTCACATTCGCGTGGTTTTGCGAAATGGGAGAGTTTGCCCCAAGCTCGACATGGGGGATGGAAAACGCCGGGAACGCCGCCCCGCCAGGTGCGAGCGTCACGGTCAACATCGAAACAATCGACGCCGGGCATGGACTTGTAATGGCTGGTACGACGCACGAACAGGGCGGCTACAGTCACTGGAGACCACCCAGACATTCAAACTCGAAGACGGACAGACACACGCCGGAGCGGTCGATTGCTTCGCAGAATTCGCGTTCGAGTTGGGAGACGTAGAAGGAGGAACCGCGAAGCTCCCACGCGTCGGCTTGTCTGGCGCATTGCTCGGCGTGGCGAGCGTGGAAGACGGCGTGGCGCGGCAGGTCTGCGCCTGTTGGTTCGATCTGGGAAAGTTGAATCACAGCCGACCGCCGGAAATGTGCATGCCTTGGGCATCAGCCCAGCTTATTTCTGCACCGAGTTCATCATCAACCAGCGAGCAGGAGACGGTAAGACGGGAAACGTGCGCATCAAGATTTTCAGCGGCCAGCGAATACACGGCAGAGCGGAGAGCCTCAAGCCGATAAATTTGTCTGATCTCTGCAATCTGCGCTTCATTGAGTGGAAGCGTGGAGGTCATGGTTTCCCCCTCACGCTTTGGCGGAAGCCACTACCGGAACCAACCGAGGGCGGACTTCCAGTCGGCCATCACGACCGACGAACAAAGCAGAGGGGGAAAGGGTGTAGACGCCGCGAGCGTAGGGGAGCTGGTCGGCATCGAGGGAAATTTCAAATTTGTCGGGGAACTCACATTGAACGCCGTCCTTGTCGAAGGTATAGGCGTGGGCGGTTTGAATGCGCATGTGGTAGGGCTTGCCGGACACTTTGGCGAGGCCCTTCATTTCGCGAATTTCGGGGGACGAGACGGCAACTTTGATCATGGTTGGTTCCTTGGTAAGATTGGTTCCCTTTGTGGGGAACGTTACCCGATGGGCAACGTTGTGCATGTTACCTAAAAGGAAACGCAAATGCAAAACCAGCCTTTGGTGATTACCCTTATTGACAAGGCGAGCGAACAGGCAGGCAGCGACTACAAATTAGCTGCAATGCTCCATGTATCGCGGTTCACTGTGTCAGCTTGGAAACACGGGAAAAAACCAGTACCAACGGCGGACATTGCGCTGATGGCTTCGATTGCGGGCCTTGATGCACAGGCTTGGGCCGCTCGCGATCTGATAGCAAAACACGAAGGGACGGCCAAAGGTGATGCGCTCTATAAGGCGCTGGGAAAAGCCTTGCTAGCGACTGGCGCGGCAGTCGCTTCGTTTGGAGCAAACGCACACCCGATTTCTTTGGATAGCGTTTTCAACTTTATACGATGTATATTATGTTAAGTTAAGTATATTGACTTGACGCATGAATTGTTCAACGAAACACCCACGCACAAGACCTCTCGCCGTCACGTGCTGCAAGGCCAAAGACAAGATTAGGTCACCAGGAAAATCACCGTCGGAACGCTCAAATCAGTGAACGGCGCGCCCATGGCGATCTCACCTTGCCCATGCAAGGCGCATTCCTCACGGCGCAACAATTGGGCGGTGCTTGCGCCGTCAAAACGAAGCCATGTGCCGTAGCTGCTGACATCCACCAAAACAATGCTGCCATTGCGCCATTCAATGCGGCTGTGTTCGCGTGAAACGCGCGGGTCATTCACCACAAACTCGACACCAACCGACCGGCCAATCCGGACGGGCAAGTCGAATGATCGGAACTCTTTGACCTGATCCAGCCAGCTCATCTTGATCTGAACACCCAGAGCATCGTGGGAGGACATCGGAATGATCGAGTCAAAATCCGCCTGCATGGTCAGCAGATCGGAATTGTCTTCTACCTTCCAGTCGATCTGGCAGACGTTCAGCACTTCGCTGCGCCCTCGCACTGTGATGGGCCCCAACGGCCGGAACCGAACCCCTGGGCCTTCGCTCAACCCCAGAAGCACCTGCTCAGTCGCCCAAATCTGATGGCCGCCGCTCAAATCGCTGAGGCGCGCGGCCACGTTGACGGCATCGCCAAAGCAGTCGCCCTGCACTATTTCGATGTCGCCCGTCGCAATGCCAATCCGAATCGGCATGCGCATCGCCTCTCTTTCGCTGCTCAGGTGCTTCTGGTGGCGCCGCTGCATCTCGACGACCGCTTCGATCGCGTTGGCGCTCTTTTCAAAGATCGCCAAAACACCATCACCCAGGGTTTTGACGACACGCCCCTCATTTCCAACAATGACCTCGCTGATCCAGTCGGTCAATTGCGTCACGGTGCGAGCGGCCGTTGCATTGCCCGTCGACTCATAGAGGCCAGTACTGCCCATGAGGTCGGCGAAAACAAC
>JANLTA010000939.1:0-2114 GCA_031362705.1 Gemmataceae bacterium
GTCTAGTCACCGTCACGGTAGTCCGCATGAAAGACACCGCCGTCAGCGGCAACATGCAAATCGTCATGCTGACAATCTTCGGCGGCGTAGTTCTATTCGGCGTCTTCCTGGTCTGGGTCGGCATGCGCCAACCAAGAATCAGCACGCAGTCCGCATGATGTTGATCAATTCAGCGCAGTTATTTCCTGAGAACCGAGGACCGGCCCACGAAAATGTGTGCTTGGAATAAGTTTCTGGTTTTTTTGCCTGCTAACCTTGACATACAATAAATCGAGTGTACACTTGTGCATATCGGCCCTGGGAGCCGATATCATGACGCAGGTGGCGGGATCGGATCCATCTTACCACAGGCGTCAGGACAATGCGTTGGTTCGCGGATGGAGTGGAGTCAGCAGATGAAGACCATTGCCGGTACCGGTCGTTCTTCTGTGCAATCCACGACATTCGCGGATGAACTCATGACGTTGAAAGGCGATGCCGCGGGACAACACGATCCGGCGTTACTGTCGCGTAAACGAACTCACCACCTACCCCCTCGCCATCAGCGACAAATGAACCGACTCAACTGAGTCGGCTCACAAACAAAGCGCCACACGCGCCCACCTCGAGTTTGGCAACAAGGCCGGCCGCTGCGGTCGTAGCGAGCGTGACCATTACCCCAAGTGCCCGCGGCATCCCCTTTCCAGCGCGTGGGAGTGCGCGCGGGCGGATAGCGGGGGCGAGGGATGATGATTGTCGAGGATTGAGGGTCGAGAATCGAGGATCGCGATCCAGAGCTGGTGGATTGTCTCCAGCCCGAGTGTTCTTTGACAACTGAGTTGGGAAGGCCAAATATGGCATGTTCACGATTTGGCATGAGCATGCCCGGCGAATGGAACGAATGTGAAACGAAAGCGCGCCGCCTCCCGCATGGCAACGAAACATCCAAACCGCCGGCAGCGTGGTGAACGCCTGCATCCCCAGCTTCTTCACCTTGCGGGTTTTGCCCAATTCCATTACTAATTTGGGCGGAACACTACCAAGGCAGGACGCCATGCGACCCAACTATGAAGACCCCCAACACGACGAGCTGGATACGCTGCGCGCACAGGTGCGGGAAAAGGAGCTATCGTTTCGCGAGGCGCAGGAGCGGGTCAACGATATTCAACGCGACTGGCTGTACACCACCTGCCAGAACTTTCGCGGCACCATCGATCGAATCAGGCACCGTAAGACCAAGTTTGTCGAATCGATCAAGCTCGGCCTCAAGGTCGTGGCTTTCGCGATGGGTGTTGTATTATCGCCCATTCGGATTCTGCTGCGGTTGGTCGGATTGCGGCGGCGCGGAGGAGGCGAAGTTGATCCGGCCCATTGCCGGTTGCGCATCGGCCTGACGGACCCGTTGCCGGAGTCGATCGTCTCATCCAAGGGCAATTCGTTCCTCATCAACGGCTGGGCGTTTCACCCGGATCGCCGCATCACGCACCTGGAAGTGCGCCTGATGACCGCGCGGCCGGAAATGCGGCCGACCCAGTTGATTGACGCCGACCTGGAAGCCGACCCGCGCTATCAGGACATGCTGATCGAACAGGAGGTCGAGTTCGCCGAGATTTCGGTGCCCGTGATTATTCGCAACGTCTCCAATCGCCGAGTGCTGACGGATAACTTCCCCAACTACGACACCAACGGCAACAGCTTCTGGAGCAGTTTCAACGCCCAGGTGAACTTGCCGGCCATGGCGCGGACCACGCGGGCGCAACTGTTCGTAAAGGCGCATCTGGAAGGCGGTGCCGTCGAGACGCTGCCGCTGGGCAAGTTTGCCATTCAGCCGTGCATGCCCGCGCCGATGCCGATCCTCGATCTGCCGATGGATAGCGTGCCGCTGATCGCGGTGTGCATGACCACATACAATCCGCCACGGGAGTTGTTCCGCAAGCAGATCGAATCGATCCGCGAACAGACGCACGAGCGCTGGATCTGCATCATCCGCGACGACTGTTCCAAGCCGGCTGCGCAGCAGATGATCCTCGAAACAATCGGCGACGACCCGCGCTTTGTCTTTTACAAGTACGAAAAGAACCTCGGCTTCTACAAAAACTTCGAAGTGGTGCTGGGCGATGTGCCGGTCGAAGCGG
>JANLTA010000112.1:0-6010 GCA_031362705.1 Gemmataceae bacterium
GCCATCCGTGCCCCACGGATTGCGCAATCGAACCGTCGTCTGTCCGTTTTTGACGCCGAATCCGACGATCGCGTAGGCATGACTTGTAATGAGTCCGAGCCGTGTGAGTTCGGCCGTCATCGTGCCATTGGGCTTGGTCAATGCGATTTGCGGTCGGCGGTTTGTCAATGCTAGTCGCATGGCGGCGAGATCGGAATCGAGCAATCCTGTGACGCGACTGCCGAGATACGTGGCTTTGCCAGTGATAGCCAACAGCGCGGCATCGACGTTTTGGAAGCGGCCGCCGTACTTCATCGCCCAATTCGCCGCGTTTGAATCTGTCCAGTTCACACCCATTTCCTGGAGGAATGCCCGCTGATAGAGCAGCGGCCACGCCGCACCGTCGGCCGTCGGCGTCGGATCATTGTCAGTCCATGTGCCATCGAAGAAAACAACTTGAGTGACCCAGCCTGTGCCTTGGCGGTAAATGGGCACAGCATAATAATTCGCACTGATTTGGCGTACCCGCGCCGACAGGTCGACGCCCGAACCCGATATCGCTTGGAGCGACGCCAAGACCACGCAGGTGCCGCTCAGGCCCTGCCGCACATCTTCGGGGATGGACTGGTCGAGAATATCCGCGCCGGGGAATACGTTCTTGAAGGTATCGAAACCAGTGCCGCCTTGCAGCACATCGTCGCCCGCGCCACCATCGACGTAGTCCTGTCCGGCGCTACCGAAGAGTTGATCATTGCCGCCGCTGCCGTAGAGTTTGTCGTCGCCATTGCCGGCATTGACTGTGTCGTTGCCCAGGCCGGCATTGATAAGGTCATTGCCATCGCCGCCGTTAATGTTGTCGTTGCCTGAGTTGCCGTAAAGTGAATCGTTGCCGATGCCGCCATCAAGGTAGTCGATATTCGCGCCACCGACGAGAGTGTCGTTGCCGGCCCCTCCGATCATTGTGGTCTTCATCGCGAGGCGGATTTCATTTGTGCCAAGCGGCGTCGAATCAAAGTAAAAGTAATCGTTGCCGCCGCGACCATCAGCATTGATGGCGCTGATGCCAGTGAATGATTTTGTGATCGTACCTTCGACAACCGAGACGGCATAGGCACCTGTCTGGCGAATCAATACAGAGTCGTTCGACTCGGTGCCGGTGACTCGAAGAACGCCGTTGACGACTGCGAGCGTGACGGCCGGCATTGACCGGTCTTCGAGGCGATCAACTCTGAGTTGTGCGGGACGTTGCTTCACCGTCATTGGCTGACTCCTTTGACTTGCCCGCGGCAGTGCCGGGGCCGTGCGATCATCCCGTCTCCTCAGTTGCCAGGGCGACCGCAACGCGGCAACCGGAGGCAAACTCATTCAAGTCCACGAATTCATCAACTGTGTGAATGTTGTTCTGACCGGCACCAAAGGTGACGGTGGGCAGTCCGTGCTTGATCATCCAGTTGGCATCGAGGCCGCCGTCGGCGATTTTCAGCCGCGGTTCCAGGCCCGCCGCCGTCACGCCGTTGCGTGCCATCTGAACAATCGGTGCATTCTCGCTGATCTTGAATGGTGCATAGTCCAGCCGCGACTCGAACTTCACCTTGGCCGTCTTTCCCGTGGCATCACGCACTTGCGATGCCGCGGCACGGAACGCCGTTTGATACGCTTTGGTGATGACGCCGGCAAACTTGGAATCGTGGCTGCGTGATTCGCCGTGGACCTTTACGTAGTCGGTGACAACGTTGGTAGCCTGCCCGGCACTGCCGCCGTCGATGCCGCATACGCTGCCGACGTTGCTTGTGCCTTTGTTTTCGCCCTGGATGACTTTGCCGAACCAGCCCTGTCGGACGACATCGGCGATCGCCAGGCTGGCCACGGCCATCGAAGAAATGCCTTTTTCCGGGGCCACGCCGGCGTGCGAGGCTTTGCCGAAGATTTCGACTTCCCATCGCTGAGCGCCGACGGCGGCGATGGTGATTTCATTGGCCAATCGGCCATCAAAATTGAAGCCGTATTTGATGCCACCCAAATCGTCGGGATGGCAATAGCGAGCGCCAAAAAGACCGCTTTCCTCTCGCACCGAAAACATCAACGTGATCGGACCGTGCGGCAAGTTGTTCGCGATCAATGTGTCGGCCAGCGTCACCAACACGGCGACACCCGTGCGGTTATCGCCACCAAGAGCTGTTTTGCCCGCTGGGACAATCTTGCCGGCGCGACGCACAGGAACTGCGCCCGCGCACAGTGGAACGGTATCGACGTGACTAAGGAACAATCGCCGTGGTCCCGGCTTGTTGCCGGGAAGATCGACAATCAAGTTGCCGACGGGCGTCGGCAGCGGAATGCGTTTGTGGGCATCGTCGTGGTGGATGGCGGTGGCGGGTACGCCGACTTCACGCAGGCAGGCGGCCACCTCGGCCATGATGGCCGTTTCGTGGCCGGTGGTTCCTTCGACGGCGAGCAGGCGCAGCAAAGTTGCCACGGCCTTTTCGCTATCCACGGGAAGTTCCCGCTGCGGCATCCTGCCCCCTGACGTAGAACATGTGTACGAATCGCGAATGCATAACGAGGTGCGGTCACCCCGTCCAGTGCAAATAGCGACCACGCCGCTATCGGCTGGTGAGTCAGATAACATCGGTCGGTTACGCAAACAAACTGAGACAAACAACGAATTCGACCGCACAATCGGTTTTGCGTGCAAGTGCGGAAAAGTCTGCCCAGGTTATGACATTTGTGCCAAATTGACCGTTCCACCCAATTAGAGCAGGTGCCGCGCTGTTTGTCGAAATGTCGGAGCGTCCCATGGGCGCAAACGTTGCTCATTGTGTGGATGTTCGTCGAGGTCACCCCAACAAACTTAGTCCTCATCACGGAATACCTCATGTCCGGTTGTTTGCGTGGCATTTGCCTCTCGCCGTAAAATCGTGTGCTACACTTGTTTATCCCCGTCCGCAACTCAGGAATGACCGCCCGGGGAGATGGAACATGTCTCGCTTTCGACGACGCAACCTTCGCCTTGAAACGCTGGAACGCCGGGATGTGCCGAGCTCGCCTACTTCTTGGACCGTGCGCGGTTCGGGCGGCGGCGGGGCGCTGTATGCGCCGAGCTTCGGTTGGACGGATGCCAATGAGCTGACCATCGCGTCGGACATGAGCAATCTGTTTCGCTCGACCGATAGCGGGGCCAGTTGGGCGACAATCAATCACGCGGAGATTCAGGGCAATCACAATGCCCGGGTTTCGTATACCAGCGATCCCAACATTCGTTATTGTCTCGACTATTCGACAGTTGCGGGCAACGACCTGATCCGGCCGAGTAAGAGCATTGATGCCGGTGCAACCTGGACGCCGATGGCCGCCGATCCGACGGGTGGCGGCGCGTATGCATTGTTTGCCGATCCGTTGAATGTCAATCGTTTGATCGTGTCGGATTACAACACGGTCTACTTTTCCGGCAATGGTGGAACATCGTTTGCCGCCAAGTTCAACACCACAGACAATAACACCGGGCTGCACATTGCCGGCGCTTTTTTCGACGGCAACAATATTTACGTCGGGACCAACAAGGGGCTGTTTGTCTCCGTCAATGGCGGCACGAGCTTTGCGCTCAGCACGGCCACCGGCATTCCAGCTACTGAAGCACTTGTATCTTTCTCGGGTGCCAAACAAGGTGCTGTTACTCGATTGTTCGGCGTGACTCTTGGTTCCGGCGATGTGTATGCCGGTATCACGGGTGCGGACTTCAACTCGTACATGGGCGTTTACGTTCTGGATGTCGGTCAACCGAGTTGGGTCAACAGGGAGACTGGTATCGTTGCCGGGACATTTCCTTTCTTTGTCGCCACTGCGAGTAATGACATCAACACGGCCTACGTCGCAGGTGGTTCCAATGGTCAGGCACCGGTTGTCTACAAAACGACCGATGCCGGCGCAACCTGGACGAGCGTTTTCCAAACCACCAACAACCAGAACATCGCCACTGGCTGGCAAGGCCAAGGCGGCGACCGCGGCTGGAGCTACGGCGAATACGCGCTGGGCTTCGCCGTCGCGCCGCAGGATTCGTCGCGGGTGGTCATTACCGATCTCGGTGGTGCCCATGTCACGACCAATGGTGGCACCAACTGGCAATCGCGGTATGTTCAAGCGGTCGACTTGAATCCGGCGGGAGTCAACACACCGACGGGTCGCGCTTACCATGATAGCGGGCTGGATAACACGACCAGCTGGAGTCTGACGTGGGCCACTCCCAACACGATGATCCTGGGTAACTCTGACGTGCGAGGTCAACGCAGCATCGACGGCGGCCAGACGTGGGGATTCGGCTACACGGGCCATGCCGACAACAGCATGTTCCGGTCGTTTCGGCACCCGGCGACTGGCACTCTGTACGCGGCTACATCGACCGTTCACGACATGTATCAAAGCACGTATTTGCAGGATAGCCGCATTGATCCCGGCTCCGGCAAAGTGTTGTTCTCCACAGACAATGGTGCGAACTGGCAAACGTTGCACGCCTTTGCCGACCCGGTTGTCTGGGTCGCCCATGATCCGAATCCGTTGAATCCCAATCGGCTGTACGCCAGCGTCGTCAACAGCACGGTCGGCGGCATTTACGTTTCCAACAACATCAACCTCGGCGTCAATTCGACGTGGACTAAGCTGGCCAATCCGCCGCGGACGGAAGGGCACGCGTTCAACATCGTGGTGCTGAACGACGGCGGTCTCATGGCCAGCTACTCGGGCCGCCGCAATAGTGCCGGCGCGTTCACGACCAGCTCCGGCGTGTTTCTCAGTACCGACGGTGGCGCGACTTGGGCCGACCGATCGGCGAGTGGCATGCAGTATTGGACATGGGATGTCGTTATCGATCCAGCGGATACGGCACAGAACACATGGTACGCCGGCGTGTTCAGCGGTTGGGGCGGTGCCCCCAACGGGTTGGGCGGTTTGTACAAGACGACGAATCGAGGCGTAAATTGGACACGCATCAACAGCCTCGACCGCGTTGCATCGTTGACCATCGACCCGATCAACAACGACAACGCTTACCTGACCACCGAGACGACGGGGCTGTGGTACACGACCAACCTTCACGCCGCCAGCCCGACGTTCACGCAAGTCACATCGTACCCGTTCCGTCAGCCGACGCGGGTGTTCTTCAACCCGAACGACCCAACCGATGTGTGGGTCACCAGCTTCGGCGGCGGCGTCATGGAAGGCCGGACCACACCGTTGCCCGCTGTGACTGGCACGCAGGTCAATGATGGTTCGTTGCAACGGTCGCGGGTGTCGAGTTTGCGTGTCACCTTCAACGATGTTGTGACGCTGGCAAACAGCGCCTTTTCGATCAGCGGCCCCGGCGGCAATGTGGTGTATACGTTGGATCTGACGCAGAGCACGCCGACGCAGACGATTGCCGTGCTGAATTTCACACCGTTGAATGATGGCCTTTACACGCTGCAACTGCCGTCCGCCGCCGTCACGAATGCAACGAACCAACATCCATCGGCCGATTACCAGTTCGGCTTCCATCGCCTGTTCGGCGATTCCGACGGCGACCGCAACATCGCGGCCAATGACTTCATCCAGTTCCGCCTGGCGTTCGGCGGCAGCAACACCATCTTCGATTTCGACAACGACGGTGCCGTAAGCGCCGCCGACTTCATCCAGTTCCGCCTGCGGTTTGGCGGATCGGTCTAGGTCGGTTGTCGGGAATGGGGAACGGTGAATCTTGCTAAGCCGCTTGCGGCTTAGCGTGGACCACGCCGATTCTTCTTTGCCGTCACATACCATCGAACAACCTCCATCGATTCCCGACACGCAGCCTCGTTTTGCTGACACTGGCGACACGTTCGTTCTCCATGCTTGATTGTCGATCCGGGCGGCTTTGCAGCCGCGTCAATCACCGACACATCTTCCAGCCGACATGCGCCCTCGCGTCGGTCCATTGCTGGTGATGTCAATGCGCGCAGGGGTCCACACGCACGAAAGGTGATGCGGCGGGCGCTTCGTGTGCGAAGCACTTTTGTTCGCATCCCGA
>JANLTA010000981.1:0-15659 GCA_031362705.1 Gemmataceae bacterium
TGAGGACATCAAACCCGACCGTCGTCGACTTGTTCAGGGTAATTGTGTTGCCGCCCCCGTGCATGAGGACGACGCGGTCTTGCACGGTGAGGTCGTCGTTGATCACTTCGATGTCTTCGAGTTCCACCCCAATTCCGGGCAAGGTCATGTTGGCGCTATAGGTCCATTGTTGGAGAACTTGCGGTACGCCGCCGGTGACCTTCGAAGCGTTTGCGAGCGTGAAGCCATCGACACCAGTGCCGCCGCCGCCGTGGAAGGCGAACGACAGGCCCGAAAGACCGCTTCCGACATCGATCTCCACGCTATCCGACTGGTCCTTCGCGCCCTTGAGGTAAACGTCGGTGAGATTGTCGTCGAGCACCCGTGACGCGACAACGGTCATGGTGATCATATCGACGATTTCCACCATGCCCCCCACTTGGCGGCTGCAAAGGTTATTGGGACTGAAGCCGAAACGATAGCCAAAAACACGATCGTTCGTGCTGAGGTAAACATCGCTAAGAGTGTCGCCGTCGCTGTCGGGGTCGAGTGGTTCGGCGGTTTGAAAGAAGAGGCCGCTATCGGTGTAGAGCGGGTTGTTCGCGTTGAGACCGCTGGCCTCGTACAGCGGATTGTTCGCAACCAACTTGCCTGAGGCCATAACGATGCCCGTACTCAGACCGCCGCCTTTTGTCCATGTCTGCACTGAGCCGAATGTCAGCGGCAAATCGGCTTGGTAGTTCGTTTTGCTGGACCACGCCACGCGCTGGCCGTCGGGCGAAATCGTCACCTGGCCGTTACCGCTGCCGAAGCCGCCATCTGGTCGCTTGTCAATGCGTTCAAGAGTGGGTGAATCGCCCGCGGTGTTCTTATGTTTTTGCCAGAAGACGCCGGCGTTGCTCGCCAAGCCGCCCGGCAACAAGTCGGTCGCATTCGACGTGAACACCTGCGAAAGTCCGTCGATACTGATGGCCGGCGCATCGTTGCCAGCGAAGAACGCCGGCGTCGCACCGTTACCCATAGCGGTCTTGGTGGCATTGATGCTGATCGGCGTGACCTTCCCGGTCGCCGTCGAGATCATCATGAGATCCATGAGGCCGTTGGTGTCCGGCACGCCGACGAGCGCGGAACAGTCCACATTCGTCCAGAATTGCAGCACCTCCCCGTTGCCGCTGAGCCGTGCGTCGGCCTTCTTGTCCGGCACGATGTAAACAACTTTGGTAAAGTTCAAGCTTGTTGAACTCACCACGATTTGCAGACCGGAGTTGGATGCCGGGTTAACATCCGTGGCTTCGGTCAGCCACGCGATTGTCATGCCGTCATCGCTGATCGACGATGAGAACACGCCTTTGTCACCGGTGGCCGTGCCGGCGATATTCACACTCAAACATTTGCGATCGCCGCTGCTGACGTCATAACTCCATAAATCGTTGAGCACGTTGCCATCGGCCGGGCTGCCGGGCAGGTCGGACGCAAGAGTCTCGAAGATGACGGTGCTGCCGTCGCCGCTCACCTGGGGCCGCGATGAAGCGCCGTTGCCCGTTGACAGGGAGCCGCTGCTGAAGCTGGAACTGAGACAAACGGTCGTACCCAGCGCCATGTCACGCAGGAAAACGTCGCCGACGCCGTTGGTGTCGGACAAGCCCGCGACAAGGTTCGGCGCGGTGCTGACAAACGTGATGAACCGGCCCGACGAGTCCACGCTCGCGTCGGTCACCGAGCCGTCACCCGACGTGATGCCGTTGGCCGACACGTCCACCATCACGTTGCCGAAATACAGGTGCTGGAAGCCGGGCACTGCGACGGTCGAGGAGTCAAGCTTGGTCGATGAACTGAGTATCAGCGGCAGGCCATCGCCGTTTGCCCCCAGTAGCTTCGAACCGGCGTCGCCAGGAGTCTTGCCGGTGGCCGGGTCGATGCTCAACGGCCGCACCGGTGCCACCACATCGGCGACGCCTACGTCGACGGTGGACGCAAAACCGGCCCAGTTATAGCGAGTTGCCCCGTCGTCGACCTTAAGTGTGATGTCGCCGTACTTGATACGGCCCGGACGCTTGCGATATTCCAAACTCCCCGTCACCGTCGTTCCCGGCGCGATCGGCGGGATGACCCAAACCACGTCGCAGTTCTCGTCGATGGGGTCGCCGATTGTCACCGACGCGCCGGCACTGCCCTTGGCCCGCAGCACATTGACCGCATGGTCGACATAGCGAACCGTCGCGGGAGCCGTCGGCATGGTTCCTTTATTCTCAATCGTCCAATGCAACTCGGTGATGTCTCTGTTCATGCCGTCGGCATAGTTGCCGGTGGCTCGGAAGCCCTGCGTTTGCAACGCGGCACCGGCCGCCGCATCGTACAGGTGCAGACCGGCTGTCGCCGTCTCGACCCCGGCGTGATTCACCGCCGCCTTGCCCTGCACGCGCACCGAGCCGGGAAGCGTGTCTGTAATCAGCCCGTCGTGGTTGACGAACAACGCATCGGCACCGGCGCCGCCGTCGACCGTGATTGGAAATGGCTGAGGCGTGATCGTGAAATCATCGTCGAGGACGGAGCCTTGAATCGATATCGAGGAAACGCGATGCTTGCTTGAGCCGGGCGTACCCTTGGTGTTAATAGCCATTCGCGCATTGGATGACTGCCCGCCGCCCAAGTCGAATTCGGTATCCACACAGACGGCCGTGCTGTCAGCGGTACCACAGAAGACTCGGGTGCCGGCCCGGAACCGGTGGACGTCGACGCTCATCGGTGCCGGAGCCACGCCACTTTCCATCGCGAAACTGATCTTCTGGTCCGCGCCGGTGCAGTCGATGTCGAAATCTTCGAAGCCCGTGGCCTTGAGATTGATGGTGGACCACTTGAGGCGCTGGGAATACTCGCGCGGGTTGAAGAGGACGCTGATATCGGAGCCAACCGCCACCACCAAATGATCGCGGCCGCTGCCGCCAGTGACATTGGGGTCAGGGTCATCGTAAGTCGTGAGCGTGGTCCGGTCGTCGCCCTCGCCCGCATCGATAACATTGACCCCCAGGCCGCCGTTAATGTCATCGTCAAACCCGGACCCGGTGATGGTGTCGTTGCCCGCCCCGCCGGTGATCTCGATGGAGAATATGCGAGGAGGGATGCTGGGGTTAGTGGCAACCCACGGGACGGGGATCACACGCAGGCCAGCTCGGGCATCCCCTTCAATACCGACGGAGATTGAGCCGCTCCTCGGCACCTCGCCAAAGGAATGCAGGTCGATGTTGTTATTGCCGGGGCCCCCGGCCACTTTGATTTGCGTCACCGACAGCGGCCGCACCGGCAGACCTGTGCCACCAGTGATGATCGCGCCGTTGAGCTTGATGGCCTGGTTGCCGTTGGCATCGACACCGGGCGCGAACACAATCGCATCCGACGCGTCGCTGGTCACGGAAAGTAACCCCGTCACAGGGCTAAACACCGTGGTCAACGCCGGTGCGATCCGGTCTTCACAGCGCTCCACACGGAAGCCGATTGGACGGAAAGCCAAGCGAGATCGACGGTTACGGCGGATCATTCATCAGCTCCGGGTTAATTTGGCGGTGCGAAGTTATGGGTTCGAGTCGGGCCTGTCGTTCCATATGGTAGCGAATGTGATGAGTGTGACAGATTTGGTGCAAGATTCTTTGAAATAGTCATCCTTCCGCGACAAAGCCCGATAAAGCGACCGGCCATAGAATGTCGCTGCTCCGCTGAATCTGCACCATGACCGAGTCCGATGCCGAACGTCTGAGCCAAATCGCCACGAGTTGGACGCTTCTGGTCCGCGCCCACCACGATGAAGGCGATAAACGTCACGCCGCGTTTGCCGAACTGCTACCCAGATACTGTCGTGCCATCGAACGCTACCTGCGTCGTCTCGTCGGCGACGTGGCCGCCAAGGACCTCAGCCAGGAGTTCGCCGTGCGCTTCCTTCGCGGCGAGTTCCGCAATGCCGACCCGCGCCGCGGCCGATTCCGCGATTATGTCAAGGCCTCAATCATCTACCAGGCCATGGCCCATCGCAAAGCCGTCGCCGCAAATGTGCGCATCGGCCCCGTCCCCGACAACATTCCAAGTCCGCCAATCGATGACGACGACGATGCCTTTCGCGATCTCTGGCGCAATGAACTGCTCAGCCGCACGTGGGCCGCGCTGGAACAAGCGTCCAAAGCCAATGGCGACCTGCGCTTCGCCGTCCTGAATGCGAAAGCCGATCAACCGGAAGCCACCAGCGAGCAAATCGCCAGGCAACTGTCCGCATCTTCGCCAGTGAAACTCACCGCCGTCAACGTGAGACAACTGATGCACCGCGCCCGCCAAGCTTTCGCAGAATTGCTCCGCACCGAAGTAGCCGCGACCCTCCCCGGCAGCACCCCCGCCGAAGTAGACGACGAACTAGCGGAGCTTGGGTTGTTAAAGTACGTTCAGTAGTTTTCACTATTTCAATCCGGGCATCCCATAACCACATGAGACGCCCATCGATCAGGATGATACCCAAAAACCTCCTCCAGCCATGTCAGATCGACCCGCCGAAGCGCAGGCGGAACTGGATAAAGTCGCTGGCCGCGACGGCTCCGTCGTTGTCGAAGTCGAAGATCGGATTGGTGCCGCCGAGGGCCAGGCGGAACTGGATGAAATCATTGGCGGCGACGTTGCCGTCGCCGTCGAAATCACCGAACAGGCGGAAGAGATTGTTGGTGGCGGGGTTGCCGACCAAGATGTAGTCCGGCCCTGGAGTACCGTTGTTGTCGCCGTCGAGCTGGCCGGCGACGTTGGAAACCTGGCCATTGAACACCGTCAGCGTGTATCGGCCATCGGCCAGCGAGATATTGTCGACGGTTCCGCCAACGAAGGTCAGGGTCACTTTCGTTTGCGTGGTATTGGTCACCGCGGCGGCGAGGGCAACAGCGCCGGCTGGCAACTGCCGCGCCAAGTTGAATGCAGTCACCGGCGCGCCGGGGAAATTCACCAAGGTGTCGAAGGTCACGTCGATCGTGGTGACTCGGGAGCGTTGCGCATCCCCGCTATTGATGACGACGGACTGCACCCGCGGCGCATTGTGGTACACGGTGTAGACCTGCCCGACTGCTGGAGTGCCGACGACGTTGCCAGCGGCATCGGTGGCGCCAGTCGAATTGGTCAAATCCAGTCCGAGCGTGCCGTTGCCGGTGCCGGTGGATGCGTTCACGTTCCAGGTAGTCCCCCCGCCGGAGACGGTGACAATTGCCGGGACGCCGCCAAGGCCAGAGTTGATCAAACTGAAATTCGCGGGTGCCAATGTGACGATCGGCTCGTTGAACGTGACCGTCCAATTGACGTTGCTTGCGTTGGTTGGGCTGGGATCGACGCGGATGATCGACACCACATTGGGAGCGGTCGTGTCCATGACCCAACTTTCGACCACAAGACCCGTGAAAGCATTCAAAGCCGCGTCCACGATGCCGGAACCGAATCCATTCAGGCTCAATGCGTAGTTGCCTTCCGGCGTCGTCAGGGCGGAAAGCCCCGACAGCGTCCACGTGATGCCGTCACCCGAGGTCAAAGGCTCCGCACCGGTCAACAGGTTGGCTCCACCGTTGCGCGTCAGGACCAAATCCGAGACATTGAATCCCGTGACCGCTTCGGAAAAGGCGAACTGGATCGACGGCACCGCGGTGTTGCGCGGGTCCGGGCTGACCGGCGTGATGGCCACAATCGGCGCGGTCACATCGACCACCGAACCGAAGTGGTTGCCGGTGGACGTTGTCATTGCCGCATTGTCAATCGCGATGGAATAGGTGTTGGTCGTCGGTTCGGTTCGACGCCGTCCTGGGGGCAAGACCTCGGCCACTTGATGAGTGCCCGCGCCGATATTGGGCAGCGTGTAGGCGCCGTTCGTGCCCGAAATGGCGAACAACTCGCCGGTGCTGAGGGTAACGGACCAGGAATTCAACATACCGACATCGCCACCGAGATCGTCGGTGATTTCGAGAAACCAGAAGCCGTTGGGGTTGATGCCATCGAACAACGAGAGCGAGCCTTCGGGCCGGAATGTTCCCGCGAAAGGCCCAGTCCCGGAGGTAACTGGAATCGCTGCTTCATCGTCGAAGGTGGTGGCGGTGAAGTTGTCGTTGCTGCCGCCATTATCCGTGGTGAGTTCCACCCGCACGCCGCCCGGCCCGATGAGGAAAATGTCCAAATCGTTGTCGAAGGTGTGCGTGATGTCCAAGGTCACATTGACATCGTTGACGGTGCCGGTGACACCGCTGAATGCCACGAGGGAACTTGCCGTCTTATGGTCCGATATGGCAACCACGGCCGTGCTTGTCGTCTTGGCCGCCGAGGCAATGCTGATCGACCAGTCCACCAACGAGCCGCCGAAACCAGCGAGGTCGTCAGTGACGGTCAATGTCCAATTGCCGTTGGCGTCTTCGCCGTCAAACGCGCTGAGCAAACCCTCGGGCCGGAAAAGGCCGGTAAACGCCCCAAGGCCGGCCGTGATCGGCACAGCCGCGGCGTCGTCCAAAAACGTGCCCGTGAAATTGTCGCTGGAGGTGCCGACATCCGTGAACAATTCCACCTTGGTACCGGTGGGGCTGGTCAAGAATACGTCGAGGTCGGCGTTGAATGCGTGAGTCATGTTCAACGACACAGTCAAATCCTGGATCGATCCGGTCAGGCCCTGCACGGGCAACGTGGTGTTGAACGTGCCGGCATCGACAACCGCGATGGGTGCCACGTCTTGACTGAAATCCCGTCCGATGTTGAGCGACCAGGAGTTGAGCGTACCAGCGAATCCGATGAGATCGTCGATAATCGTCAGTGTCCAGGTGGTATTGGGTGACATGCCGTCGAATACCGAGAGCAGGCCCTCGGGTTGAAACCGGCCGGTAAAGGGCACGGCACCAGCCGTGATGGCGACCGCCGCTTCGTCGTCGAAGGTCGTATTGGTGTAGTTGTCGCCGCTGCCGCCATTGTCCGTGGACAATTCCACCTTGATGCCGCCCGGCCCGGTCAGAAAGATATCCAAGTCGTTGTCGAACGTGTGTGTGATATCGACCGTCACGTCGATATCCGTAATGTTGCCGCTCAAGAATCCAGGCGTGATCACGATCGACGACGTGGTGGTCGCCGCATCGACGATGGGCTTGGGAGTATCCGATGAATTGAACGACCGGCTCAATGTCAGCGACCAGGAATTCAACTTGCCGATGTCGCCGCCGACATCGTCGGTGATCTCCAGGTACCAGGTGCCGCTGAGCGCTTCGCCATCGAGGGCGGTCAACGAGCTTTCTGGTCGGAATCGACCGGTGAACGGTGCGACACCGGCGGAAATAAGCGTGGCCGCTTCGTCGTCGAAGGTCGTGCCGGTGTAGTTGTCGGCGCTGCCGCCGTTATCGGTGGAAAGCGTAACTCGAATTCCGGCCGGCGAGATCAGAACAATGTCCAAATCACTGTCGTATGTGTGGGAGAGGTCCAGGCTCACGTCGATATCGCTGATGGTTCCGCCGAGACCGCTGATCGCCAACGGCACGCGGACGGTGCTCAAGTCGGCGATGGCCACCGGCAACATGGGCGCGGCATAGGTCACTTTGTTGCCGAAGTCATGGCGGTTGTTGAAATTGGAATCGACGTAAATGATTTGACCGACACGACCCGGCTCGAGGCCGTCTTGCGTGCCGTTACCGTTGGTGTCGTCGTAGTCGACGCCGCTGATGGTCCCCGTGCGGTTGATTACGACGTTGTCGAACGCCATGCCATCGGAGGTGATGCCGTTGTTGTCGAATTGCTGGAACTTGATCCGGGTGTTACTGGACAGAGTCAGCCCGTTATCGGCTGCCACCTTGTTGAGGTTGAAGCTATGGAGTTGATACGCGGCCGTGGAATTCGCACCGGTCAGGCTGACCAGCGTGAACCAGTTCGTGCCGTCCATGCTGATCGCCACGCCGTCGGCGTCAATTGAGCCGCTGAAGGTCGCTGGCATTGCATTGTCTTCGTCGGAATATTCCCTTTGTTGAAAGCTCAAGACGGCGTTTTTCACGTTGGCCAGGTTGGCGTGCAAGATCAACTCGTTGCGCGAGTCGGTCGTGGCAAAATCACTGTCCATGGTCACATGGAAGGAGCCGGCAAACGGCGTATTGGCGCTGCTGACTTCGATGCGGCCCGCGCCGGTGGTATTCGTTTCCCATTCCCGCGCGAGTACGCCGGTCTCAAAGCCATCGGAGAAATTGGTCTCCCGCGCTTTCGTGGACCCGACGATGGCATCGTAGGCGTTGATGAGGCCGAACCCCGTGCGAGTGTCGAAGCCGGGCGTGAAGACGGCGTCGTCGGCGGTGTTTTCCAGGGCGGAATAGACAGCGGACGGCGTCGCAGTCGGGTTGGCTTGCCGATACATGGCGGCGACGGCAGCCGCATGAGGCGCCGACGCCGACGTGCCGAAGAAATTGTTAAAGCCGTCGCCTTCGGTGTCGCTGCCCCCGAAAAACGACGTGTTGCAACCATCAAACGACGTTATGGAAACACCGACGCGGGACTGAGCGGCGATCGGATTGCCGGCCGGGTCGAACACAACGGTCACCGGCCCGCGGGCCGTGAACGCTTCGATGCCGAGTTGGTCGAAGTATGGCGTCGCGCCGACACCTTCGGCTTGGGGCACGGCGGCGTGCGGCGTCACGTTGCCGGCGACGCCAGGGTCGAACTCAACAATGGCCAGATTGCCATCGCGGTTTTGGTTGAACCACTTGAACCGCCCGGGGTTCGGCCCGGCCGCGCGAATGATGACGATGTCAAACGCCGTCTGGCCCGTGCCGTTGGTGAAGGTGAAGAACTCCGACGGCACCTGCGTCGCGAGGTTGTTGTCCAAACCGGATACGACAGTCGCTCCGGTGTCGGCCCGAAGAATGCGAATATCGAGGTTGGTATCAACCCCGGCCACCGTGAAAAACGGATCGTCCCACTGCAGATTGATCCGGATGCCGCCACCGGCGGGGATCGTGATCCGTTGTCGAGTGTCCACTCCGGCACCCGGATCGAAATCAAAGCAGTTGACGCCGAAGGTCGGATCGTTGCCGGCCGTCCAGCCAATGTCTTCATAGACATCGGTGCCGTTGTTCCCGGCACTGGAGAAGTACGCCACGCCCTTGTTGTTGACAACGTTGGTGATGGCCTGCGAAATCGGCCCGTCCTGATATTGCGGCTCCTCGGCGTACGAAACATCGTCGACAATGACCGATGCGCCGTTGGCTTGCAGCGCGACGATCTGATTGCCGAAGTCCACTTCGCCGAAAAACGCCGAGGCAAACGACAAAGTTGAACCCGTGGCAACATCATGGATCAGTTGCAACATGCCGCGGCCTTCGTCCGTCGAAGCCGCAGGCCCTTCCTTGACGACCGTCACTGGCGATAGATCGCCATTGGCCACGTCCTGCGCGGCCGTCGTGATCGGCGCCACTCGAGTGGCAAAGCTGTCGCTGAGTACGCCGATTTGCACACCGTTGCCGGTAATGAACGGCGGCAAGGCGGTGTCGCGGACACGATCCGACTCGAGCGCCCAATCACCTTGGCTGGTCACAAGGCCAAGCGACAATTCTGGACGATGAATGGCGACCACGCCCAACAACCCGTGCGTGTGCAGCGCCTCGGCCTGTGGCAGCGACGCGATCGGCAAATAACCTTCGATGATGTGCAATTGCGGGGCCGAGCCAAGCGTCCGAAAACCCATCTGATGCAGCCTCGGCTCCAACGAATTGATGTCACGCCCGGTGACGCGGACCATGACTTCGCCGGTGGCGGTCACTTGCACCGCCGCGAGGTGGGACGGCATGGCCAATCGGTTCAATTGGCCGTCGAACGAAAGATTGTACACGCGCAGCAACGCCGAACCGATTCGAGATGAATTATCCGGGAGCGCTCGCCCAGTCACTGAGTTGAACGCAGGCCCCGGTTGCGCGACCGGAAGCAAACTCGGCAGCGCCGGTGCCGGGCCGACAATTACCGGTTGGCGGTAAGTGCCTGTGACGCCGTTGGGTGTGATGCGGTCTTCCAGCCGGTGTACCAAAAGGCGAGATGTGAAAGGCCGACGACGCAGCTGCGTAGCCCGACGTGATTCCGATTGAGATGACTGGTGAAAACGCATGACGAAATGCCCCCCGGTGTTGGAGTGGGTGAAGGTTGACTGGCAATGCGGGTTGCCAGATAAACTAGGCGGTTTTCTTCGAGATTCAACAGAAACAAATCTTAACCGTTCACCCGGCGGCGAGGAGCATTGGGAGTGTTTGTGTTTGCGATTGGGCGCGAAGTGATTGATAGAGAATGTCCAGAACGGGTCGTTTCTGGAGTCGCAAGCTTTGCACGACGGTGAGGATACGTGCGACGAAGCGGCAACCGGCGTCACTGTGGCAGGCATAATGGGGGCATTCAGAATTGATTAGCACTTATGACCATGGGGCCAATGAGGAAACTGGTCGGCCGTTGCGCTCGGCCATCGCGTTTTCAATGTCAGTAGCCCGACGTAGGTTCGCAGTGCAAATAAAGCCGATACAACGTATCGCTGATCCCGGTGCGCTAGGTCTCACCCATAAATCGTGGCTAGCATTCATTTACGCCGCTGCTTTCATGTCATTTCGTTTCATCGCAACTTCGGTAGCCGCGTCCGCCAAATGGAACGAAAGCGCGCACCGCCGACACGGTGACGAAACAACGAATCAGTGTGGCAATAAACTGTGAATCCGTGTCTATGCGAGAATTGAGGTTCAGACACCGTCGTTTGGGTGCGGTGCTCGCGGCTTTACGTCAACTTGTAGAGCATCAGGCCGTTCAAACCGGGCGGCAGTCGCAATCATGTCGGACGGGGTTCGATCTTCGGCTGGGCTGGCTTCACCATAGCCATCGCGGCACCGTTGATCATCAGCGCCGTGAGTATTGCCTGGAGACCCGTAGCGACGAGCGCGCTGTGGCTCTCGTCGATGCGGACCGGCTTGTTTTGCGCGATACGGATCGCTTCGTCGCGCGCAATGTACGACGTGAACGGTTGTGAAATTGCGTTCATGAGGTGCGGGTGCGGTCTCTGGTGAATAGGCGACGGGCCGTACGCTGGACGCAGACGCTCCGCTGGCTCAAAAAGAAGCCACTGTTGAAGTGGTTTCTTCGCTCGCAGCGCGCGCTTCGTCGCTGGCTGACCAAACCGGTGTTTCGCCGTCGTCTGGTGATGGACGTCCTTGAACAGGGCTTCCCGTTTGCCGAGATGATCGCTGACCGGCTGACAGCGGGCCATCCTGGCCGGCCACACTTCCGCCAACAACGCGGCACGCTCGATGCGCCACTGCCATTGATCATGCGCGGCAATGCGTCAATCGGCGCGCGGCACTGAAGGAAAAATGTTCAATCCGATGGCAGGCTAACGGTTTCGGCGCGATTGTTCCAATTGTGTCTGCGCATCACTTCATCGAAGCGATTTGCCAGACGGCACGTTCGGTCTGAAGCGCTTCTTCGCGCCGGTCGGCAATCTCGTGACAAAATACCGCCGCCTCTGGCGATCAGCCCGAACCGTGTACGTTGATCCGGCGTTGACAGGGTCAATCGTTCCGGGCTACCTTGAGTGATCGCTGTCGGAGGAATGTCACGGATGGCCAATTCGCGGAAGGGCGTCCGCGTGCCATTGTCGGCGGCCCGAAAAGTGGTCGTCGAATGGCTGCATCATGCCAAGAAAGTGCCATCGCTGCCTTTGAAGCGGTCGATGAATGTCTCCGCGCTCATGGAAGCGCGAACGGCTGCGCAATCACGCCCATCGTGGGTGGCGCTGTTTCTCAAGGCCTATGCCATTGTCGCGCGCGATCGGCCCGAGTTGCGACGATGCTATGTTCCATATCCCTGGCCGCATCTTTACGAACATCCCCACAGTGAATGTGCCGTGCTGGTGGAGCGCGATTGGGACGGCGAGAAGGCCGTGCTGGCCGCCAAGATTCGCGGACCGGAACAGCAACCGTTGGATTTCATCGATCAAACCATGAAGCGATTCGCCACGGCGGATGCTCACGAGATCAGCGACCTGCGGCAACTCACACTACTGGGCCGGCTGCCCGGCTTCGCCCGCCGTTGGGCGTTTTGGAACACCTTGAACCTCTCTGGTTACACCAAGTCAAAGCGTTTCGGCACATTCATGGTCTCCTCGCTGGGCAACTTTGGCGTGGAACAGATGCACCCGCTGACCCCGTTGACGACCTATCTTTCATTTGGACCAATCGCTGCTAATGGCGATGTCACCGCGCTGATTGTCTACGATCATCGCGTTCTCGATGGCCGTACCGTCGGTGCCGCGTTGGTCGATCTTGAAACCGCGCTGAATGGTCCGGTGCTGGCTGAAGTACAAGCGACGACCGCACGGGTGGCAGCATGACTGGGCCGCGCGTTGCCGTCACGGGGGCAACCGGCTTCGTCGGTTGGCACGTCATCCAGGATTTGCTTCAACACGGCATCGAACCCATTGCCGTGGTTCGGACTTCCTCCAACGTTTCACGTTTGCAAGAAAACTCGATTAACATCCGCTCGGCCGGGCTGGATGCGGTCAATGAACTAACGACCGCGTTTGCCGGTTGCGATGCCGTGTTCCATCTCGCCGGGGCTGTGGACTTCACCGGCGATTGGTCGCGCTTTCGTGCCACCAATGTAGGCGGTACTGCCAACGTGTTGGCCGCCGCCCGAATTGCCGGTGTCCGCCGCGTGGTTCATTGCTCCACCATAGCCGCGGTCGGTGCCACTCGGACTCCCACAAGGCTCGATGAAACTGCCAGATGGAACCTCCATCATTTGCGTGTGCCATACATTACAACCAAGCACGAAGCGGAAGGCGTGGCTTTCGGTGCCGGCGATTCGCGCCTTGATGTCGTCGTGGTCAATCCCGGTAGCGTGATCGGCCCGGATGATTTTTCCGGTAGCGAGTTCGGGACGATTTGCCGACGCTTCTGGCAACATCGACTGGTCATTCACTTCGGCGGCGGCAACTGCTTCGTCGATGTCCGCGATGTGGCCGCTGGCATTCGATTGGCTTATCAACATGGCCGGCCCGGCGAACGCTACATCCTCGGCGGCACCAATCGCACCATGACTTCGTTCTTCAGCGAATTGGCTCAAGCCGCCCCCAAGCCGATTCCGCGTATGCGGTTGCCCAGCGCACTGGGTCCGCCATTGGCCTGGTTGGAACGTAATGTCAGCCGCAAGAAACGGCCGCGCGCTTACCTGTCCGAAGCCCAGGCCAAGCTGTTGCCGTGGTTCTTTTACTTCGACAGCGGCAAGGCCAAACGGGAACTTGGTTACTCGCCTCGACCATTGGCGCAGTCGTTGACCGACGCCATCGCCTTTTGGGAACACCGCATCGCGGCGTAGGACCAACATGAGCAACTACTGGCACAATCGTCGCGTTCTAATCACCGGTGGCACCGGTTTCCTCGGCTACCATCTGGCAAAACTCCTATGTGCCGCCGGTTCGCATGTTCGAAGCTATTCGCTGCCCGCAGGTCCGGGGCATCCGCTTGAAGACTTGCCGCTGGAAATCGTGAGCGGCGACATCCGCGATGCCGACGCCGTGCGCCGCGCGGCCGCTGGTTGCGAAATCGTATTTCACACGGCCGGCACGGTGGCCGTATGGGGACCGCTGCTGGCGACCATGCACTCCATTCACATCGATGGCACACGCAACGTGTTGGCCGCTGCGTCGGCAACAACCCGCGTCATTCATACATCAAGTATCGTCGCTGTCGGTGCGACCCGCGATGGTCACGTGCTTGATGAGAATTGCCCGTACAATCTGGCGGCCGAGAAAATTGATTACGTTCACGCCAAGCGCGCCGCTGAGCGTGTCGCCCTCGCCGCCGCCGCCAAAGGCAAAGATGTCGTCGTCGTGAATCCGGGCTACCTCGTCGGCCCGGAAGACGTGGAACCTTCCATCATGGGAAAGTTCTGCTCGAAGTTCTGGAGAGCGCAACTCTCGGTGGCCGCACCGGGCGGATACAGTCTCGTTGATGTTCGCGACGTGGCAATTGGCCATATGCAAGCCGCCGAGCGCGGGCAAAGCGGTCGCCGTTACATCCTCGGCGGCGAAAACCTGTACATGCCCGAGTTCATGCGTCGCCTCGCTGCCGTTGCCGGGATGAACCCTCGCGCTGTCCCGACGATGCCGCAAAGCGCGATGTGGGCCACCGCCGCCGTGTGCCAGATGTACGCATGGAAGTCGCAGCGCGAGCCATATCCATCATTCCAACATGCACGCTTGAATCGTTACGCCTGGTTCGTGACATCTGCGCGAGCCGAGCGCGAACTCGGTTACAACCCACGCCCGTTGAATGAAACACTGCGCGACACCTACGATTGGTTTAGCAACCGGGGCCACCGACCATTGCGTGGACTCGCCAAGTGGTGGATGCGCCCCGCGGCATAAAAAAAGGCGAGGGACCAAGTCCCTCGCCCATCAAATTCGCGTTCCACATATCCTAGTATCGTAACTCGCCACCAAAGCTGATGCCGTGTGCCCAGAAGTCGGAGTCATTCCAACTGAATGCCGGGCGAGCCGGGCCGACCAACGTGCCGGGCGGCAGCTGCGTCGGATTGATCGTCGTGTCGATGATGTCGCCGGCGCGGGTGACGTTGCTCCAGTAGAGGAACGAGTAGCCGACATAGACCCGCATGTTGTCCGTGACCTGATAGCCCACGTTCAGATTCAACTCGGGGATGACGGAGAAGTCGTTCTTCGAGTAACTGCCGATGTTAGTCGGCAGAGCGTACAACCCGCCGACATACGTTGTCGGCGTGCCGTTCGGCGGCGTGATCGTCGTGCTGCCGTTGATGTTGACATTCTTGTGCGTAGTTCCGAGAGCAATGAGACCACGCCAGTTCACGAAGGCTGCCCCGCGACGCATCTCGCCGGTTAGGCCGAACTGCGGACCATAGAACTCATTTCGCGATTGGAATGAATCGGAAAGCTGGAACCGGGTGCCCGGTGCCGGCGAGCCAAGTGGATCCGTTCCGGTGGCAACCAGGTTTTCGTTGATCGTCAATTCATCTTCCAGCTTCAGATAGCGGAAGCCGACGAGGAAGTCGGTGCGACCACAACAATCGCACCGCAGGTTTTTGCGGAAGTTGACGTCAAACCCCGTGAAGCTGTTCTTCGTGTGAACATCGACATTGCCCGTCACGACGTTCGGGTAGTTCACCAACTCGGCGTCCTGTTGGCCCGTCGTTGCATTGAAGAACGGTCGGCCGATGATCCCGCCGCTGGCGGAGAAGTTGTTGTTGCTATCTCCGAGGAAGAAATAGCTGGCCTCAATGCCGCAGGTCCGGCAATCGTCGAGCCAACCGCCGACGCGAAGTCGGAAGCCGCTGCGAGTGCCGTCGTCGATGTCATCGCCGCCAAACAGAACCCGGGTGCCGGGCGCGCCGAGCACACCGGCCTGATCGCGAGGAGTGCCAGCCGGGCTGGCGGTGACCAATGGCGGCGTGCTCATGCCGCGAGTCCACCACATCAGATATTCCACATTTACCCACATGGAACCCTCAGGGCCGCATGGCGTGCAGCACTTCGGCTCACATGTCTGGCAGTTGTTGTTGTTCTGGCAAGCATTCGCGATGCACGAACTGCAGCCGTTGTTGCAATTGTTGTTGCAGCCATTGTTGACCGCGACATTGCCGCCGTTGGTCGCCAGCGGTGCCGA
>JANLTA010000984.1:0-1948 GCA_031362705.1 Gemmataceae bacterium
GCCAACAATAACAAACCGTCCGCTGCCGCAGGCGCGGCGGCCGGCGCGGCCGTTGCCAATTACAATCATCCGAATAACGGAACATATTACGCTTCGGCGGCGGCTCTTGCCAATCAGGGCGGGGCCGTCCGAGCGGCGGGCTCGTATCCCGCCTACAGTTCGGCCATGTATGCCGCACATCCCAGCGCGTGGCCGGCGTCGAATTTGAATAACGCTTCCGTGTACTCGAATCCGGGTTATGCCGCGCTGGCTGCGAAAATGGGCTTGGCACAACAGCCGATTCCGTATGACTACGGTGGCAACGTCGTCGCGCAATCTCAGGCCGTCTACGTGAATGGCGACAATGCTGGCACTCCGCAGCAATATGCCGACCAAGCCGGCCAACTCGCCGCGACCGGCAACTCGCAGCCCACTGCGAACTCTTCCTGGCAACCGCTTGGCGTCTTCGCGATGGTCGAGGGCGATCAAACAACCTCCGACGACACCTTCCAACTGGCCGTTAATGCCCAAGGGCAGATTCGCGGCAACTATCACAACTTGAAGGACGACAGCGTCGTGTCGCTGGCCGGCTCCGTCGATCCGAAGACGCAGCGCGCGGCTTGGACCATCGGCGGCGACAAGTCGCCCGTTTACGAAGCCGGCATTGCCAATTTGACCAAAGACGAGACCACGATGCTGCTTCACCTGGGCGATGGCCAACCGCCGCGGCAGTTCACGCTGATCCGCTTGCAGCAGCCTCGCCAAGAAAACTGACAGGCGGCGTTCGAGTGAATTACTGAATCATCAACGACAGCGCGTCGCGCACTGGCTCATGCGATATGCGCATGATTCCCGCGAATGGAGCCGTGAGTTCGAGCATCATGAATAAGGCCCCGGCTGCGGAAAGGGCACAAACAAACAACATGGTCATCACCGTGGCATTGCCGGGGGCAAGAAGGCCATAACCGACAAATAGGATCATCAGCCATGCCAGCAACACCACCAGAAGCGGCGTGGGCAACGAGCAATCTCGTTGCGCGAAGATTCGCAACCGCTCCGCAGCCAATTCAAGCGTGAGAGCGAGAATTCGAGGCTTCAATGATCGCTGAACCTCGCTTTGCGGTGTCAGTGCGGCCGCATTAGCATAAACCTCTTCCAGTTTGCCTCGACCTTCACCAGTGGCGAGGGCTGTCGACTGGCCCTTTTCCTGCATCCACAAGCTGTTATCCAGCGTTGTCAGAGTTTCGCGCAACAAGGTGCGGGATTCCTTCGCTTCCGGTCCGTAGAGGACCAACGTGCGATCGAGCAGAATTAGCTTGGCCGAGAGTTCCTTGACGGCCGTGTCCTGCGCGTCGTAGGAACTTTTCGCCGCTGCGATGAGCAAGCCAAGGACAAGCGCCGTGAGGGCGACAATCAGTTCCAATGCCGCCTTGACGACTTCTTTCGATTCAGTGCTGAGGTGTTGCGGCGGCAGATACCGTTTGACGAATTGCGCGGCGAGTGCGCTGCCGAATATCAACGCGAACGAAAGGGTCGAAGCGGCAATGGGACTCATCGGATTCTCCGTGGCCGAGGTGGCCAACCTCTATCGGGCGATTCGAATGCACGCCAAGCACCAAACTGCCATTGCCGTGTGCAGCGCGACACCGGGCCACAGAGCGATGCCGTGTAGCCCATCGAGAAGCGCGGCGAGCACAAGAATCGCGGCGACCGAAGTGTTATACAGCAACATGGCAGCGATCAAACCGGTCGCCGCGCGGCTCATTGCGTCGTTGCGCGCCAGTGCACAAGCCACGCCGAGCGCGAGCAGCGCGGCACCGGCGATGCGGACGACAACGCCGACTTCCGGTGCAGCCTGGGGCACGCCAAACAACAGCATTAACGAAACAAGCGGAATCAACAGTAACAAGAGGCCGGCCCCGACCTCGATCACTGCAGTCGCGAGGAGCAAGTACACCCGTGACATGGC
>JANLTA010000985.1:0-12139 GCA_031362705.1 Gemmataceae bacterium
AGCGACATTTATGCTCTGGGCATGACTCTATATGAAATGATCGCACTGAGGCCGGCGTTCAACGATGAAGACCGTTTCCGTTTGGTCGAGCGCATCAACAAGGAACGACCGCAGAAGTTGCGTGACATTGATCCAGGTTTACCGCGCGACCTGGAAACGATCATCCTGAAATCAATTCAGCGCGACGGTCAGCACAGGTATGCCAACGCGACCGAGTTGGGCGATGATTTACGCCGTTTTCTGAACGACCGGCCGATTGCAGCCCGCCGTGCCAGCCGCATTGAGGAGTTGCGTCGCTGGTGTCGCCGCAACCCGGTTGTCGCCGGTTTGGCGGGCCTTGTGATGGTCTTGGGCTTCGTTTTGGCAGCCGTGGTTTTTCGCGCTTACTCCGCCATCAGTCACGAGCGCGATCAGGTGGAAAGTCAAAAGAAGAAAGCTCAGTCAGAAGAAATCATCTCCAAAGACCGTTTGTGGACATCGCAAGTGACGAGCGCACGCCTACGGCGATCACTGCATTCAGTTGGCCAGCGGTTCGCCGCCCTTGATTCATTGGACGAAGCTCGACGAATTCGCGCGGATGAAACACTTGCGATTGAGGCGATCGCCAGCCTGGCGCTTCCCGATGTGCGCCGGACCAACGGCTGGAACGGCTGGCCCGACGATACCGTGGCAATCGATTTCGATGCGACATTTGAGTGGTATGCACGGAGCGATGGCAGTGGTGCGATTAGCGTGCGCAAGGCAATTGGCGACATGGAGGTTGCACAACTGCCGGGCCTGGGAGGGCCTGCTTATCCACTTTTTGGTCAGACTGGGACGTATATCGCGGTAAGGCACGATCGGAATGGCGTGCTGGTTGTTTGGCGTATTGTCGATGATACCAGGGTCAAAGTGATTGAAGGGCCTGTCAACGTTGCTGCCGTAACGTTCGGTGCGAATGACAAAATATTGGCCTGCGCACACACCGACGGCACCGTCGCCATTTATGAATTGCCGAGTGGACGATTGTCGCGGAGTTTTTCTGTTGGGTCAGCGGCGCTATCGGTGAGTTTTCGTCCTGATGCCAACGAGATTGCCGTCGCTACCGAGGATGATGCAGCGATATTCAATGTGCAAACGGGCATTGAGGTCACACGCTTCGAGGCTCCCGGCAAGGCGGCTCGAGTGGTTTGGCATCCTGATGGCCGGCATCTGGCTGTTGGCACTGACGATGGCCACATCCGTGTTTACCGCTATCCTGGCGTCGAAAAACCCGTCGTGTTCGCGAGTGGTACTGCCGGTCAGCCGGATCTTGCATTTCATCCCGATGGCAGCGCTTTGATCAGTTGGGGCAACGACCGCATGTTGCGGTTGTGGAATCCGTACAACGGTCGGCTGTTGTTGGCAGCGCCTGGTGTGGTTTCGCAGCCGCGATTCTCCAAGGATGGCCGCAACTTTGGACCGGAAATTGACGGCAATCGCATACACGTATTGGAAATGGCGACCGCACGCGAGTGCAGGACGCTGGTACCGTCGGCGGGATCGGCGACTTTTCACGATGGCGCCGTCAGTGCCGACAATCGGCTGCTGGCCATGGCAACCACCGATGGCGTCATCATTTGGGACATGGCCAGCGGCGAAGAACTGACGCGCCTGCCGCTAGGCGATACTGTCGGCTGCCTTTTCCTCGACAACTGTGAATTGCTCACCAGCGGCACGCGAGGCGTGCATGGCTGGCCGATCAAGATTGACGCAGCGGGATCAACCATTGGTCCGCCTCGCCAGCTGGCATCCTGGCCCGCGGAGCGCCTGGCGCGCAGCGCCGATGGCTCCGTGATTGCCGTCGCTGCCAAGGTGCAGGGTGCGGTTGTGCTTGATCGCGAACGACCGATTATTCGCAATACTCTGTTGACTCATGAGTCGGCCGCGTATTTGTCCGTCAGTCCGGACGGCAAGCTGATAGCGACGGGGACGCATAACGGCCGTAACGTACGCATCTGGGACGCGATCACCAATCGCATGATACGTGAGTTGAACATCAAGGCCGGATCTGTGGTCGCCTTTAGTCCGGATGGCAGATGGTTGGCAACGGATCGCAACGGAGCCGGCGTTCGCATCTGGTCCACGACTGATTGGAATTCCGTTCGGGAACTATCAGCCGATCAGTTATCGTGTGTTGCTTTCTCGCCCAATCAGCCATTGGTTGCCGTGGAATCCGGCAAAGGGACCATTCGGCTCTACGACCCAGCGACGGGAGACCTCAAAACTGAACTTGAAGACCCGGATCGTGCGCGGGCGACATGGCTTGCCTTCTCGCCGGATGGCTGTCGCATTATCGCGGCCAACGTCGATGCGCATACAGTGCGTGTGTGGGATCTGTCGGCATTGCGGCAAGGATTGGCCAGTTACGGGATGAATTGGTCCATATCTGCACCTACACCGGCCGCAGGACTAAAGCCGATTTCGGCTATGCGTGTGGTCGGCCTTGATTTGCTGGCTCCATCAGCGCATGCACGATGGACAATAATTGCGGCCACAATGGCAGCAATGGCCCGGCCAACCGACGCCGATGTGTTGGTCCGTCGTGGTGGCGCATTCGCTGAGCTTGGCTTCGATGAGTTGGCGATGGCTGATTATGGCACGGCATTGCGTTTACGTCCGGACCATGCTGAGGCCGCGTTCCTACGGGCGACCGAGTTTTTCCGACTGCGCCAATGGGTGCCGGCATTTGATGACTTCACGCTGGCCATGAATCGCCCCGCGCTCGGCGATTTGGCGCGGTGGATGCGAGGTAAATCGCTGTTGCAACTCGATCGCGTCGAAGAAATGATGGCCGAGATCAATGGTCTATTGGAACACTACGGCGACGATCCGCAGCTCTATTATCAACGGGCACTCGGTCATGCCTATCGTGGCCGTTATGCCGCGGCGATCAGCGATTTGGAGATCGCACTACGTAAGGGACCGAGCCACGAGCAAGCGCTTAACAATCTGGCGTGGATATTGGCTACCGGCCCGGTGGAGTTTCGCGATCCGGATCGCGGCCTGAGCCTGGCCCAACGGGCAGTGCGCCTTGGACCGCAAAAAGCGACTTATCAAAACACGCTCGGCGTGTGCCTGTACCGGCTTGGTCGATATCGGGAAGCGCTGGCTGCACTGGAAAAAAGCCAAGTGAGCGGTCGCGGCCAACTTGACGGTTACGATCTCTACATGATGGCCATGTGCTACATGCGACTCGACGAGACCGGCAAGTGCCAGCAATACATGGCCCGCGCCCGTGAATGGCAAAAGAACACCAAACTGACGCCCCACGAAAAAGTCGAATTGGATCGCTTCCGCACGGAAGCAGAAGAGATGGTGGGTGCGGGCAGGTAGAACGAAAAAGCGTTCAGACCTGACACACGTCATGCCGCTGGTAGCGGACCGGCCGCGACCAGGCATTTCTGGCGGCTGTTAACCATGAGGTTCAGGCCTTCCAGAGTTCGCGCGCCCAGCAGCAACAGATCGCCGGGCTCCGCAAACACGACTTCGTCTATTGTAAAGTGCTTTTCAACATGAAGGATGGCAAAGCCTACATGACGCGTAATCACGTTGCCGTTGGCCATGACGAATTGCACATCCTTCTTTTCCCTAGTGACGCCTATGCTCTCCAATCGAGTCGCAGGAAGCCACGTAAACTCACTGCCGGTATCGACCAATAGTTTTGGCACGCGAAAATGCTTATCACGATTCACGTGGTGTTCAATGCGACAACTTGTGAAAAATGTGCCCATGCGTGAATCTTAGGGTAGTTCCGACAAATGCTCAAGGCGGCGAAAAGTATGCGAGAGATTGAGGAATGGTAAACCACTACTTATCAAACGGCTTTTTCAGAAACTCCACAAACGTCCCGACATTGTTGATCTTGCCTTCATCGTAGACCCCTACGGCGAACACTTTGCCATCGCGCGGTTCCAGCACGACATAGAGCGGCAACTGTTGCGTACCGAAAGCCTGGTCCTCAAACCAGCGGTTGACGTCGGCGTCGGCCGTTTGTCGGCCGGTATCTTTGAAGCCGGCACGAATGGCTGACGGGTAATACTTGTCCGGCACCTTGTCAGTGAACAGTTGAACTAATTGGTACTTGGCAAACAACTCCTTGACGTCACTGCGAATGAACACACTGCGTTCGTTGAGTTTGCAGTTGGTGCATGTTTCGCCGGTGAAGTCCACAAACACGAATGCCGGCTTGCCGGTGCGCTGCCGTTGTGTCTCTGCGTTTACGAGGGCCTTTTCCAAGTCACCGGACCAATTCATATCACTCTGGCTCGGGTCAGGAAGCAGGAACGAATCGACCCAGGCAAACACGACGCCGTGCGGCCGTTGGTTGGCCCCATCCGGGCCGCCGGCAAATAATGCGGGCAACAAGTAGATGGCCATGCTGATAAAGCCAAAGCCGATCAGGAAACGGGGCACGGATACACCGCGGCCTTCTTCGGGTTCGTCCAGGCCGATGTGAACGAGCTTGAGCAGATAATAGCCGCACAAAAGACATAGCGCGACCCACATGCTGAGCACGAAGTCGTACGTGAAAAGTGTCGGTTCGCGGAACTTCACCAGCTCGGCGGTGCGAAAGAACTTTAGCGCGGCGGCGATTTCGATAAAGCCCATGACCACTTTTACGGTGTGCAGCCAGCCGCCACTTCGCGGCAGCTTGCGAATCAGGCTGGGAAACAAGGCAAGTAGAAAGAACGGGAATGCAAATGTTGACGAAAAGGCCAGCGCTCCCAGAACAAGTTCCCACGTCTGATATTGTCCATCGGCTGCCATGCCGCCGAAGCCACCGAGGAACGGGGCCACGCAAGTGAAGCTCACGACCGTAAACGTCAACGCCATGAACACGGTACCGAGAAGGCCGCCCTGCCCTTCACGCGATGACGTGAACCGAGTCAATGACGCTGGTAACGTTAGATCAAACATGCCGAATAGGCTCAACGCCAGAACCACGAACAGGGTGCCGAGGAACACATTCATCCACGGATTGATACTCAGTGCTGTGAAAAAACCCAGCAGTGTCAGCGATGCCGCGCCCAAGACGACGACGATGGTGCCGCAATAGACCAATGCCAGCAGCACCGGGCTAGCGCGGTTCTTTTCCGATTGCTTGAGAAAGAAGCTTACGGTGATCGGGATCATGGGAAACACGCACGGTGTCAACAACGACACGCCGCCCCAGAATACCGCCGTCAACAAGAATGCCAGCAAGCCCGAGCTTGCCGGAGCTTTCTGCCGAACCAGATTCGACAGGACTTTTTCCAGCGTCTTCTTGTACGCGGCCGAGTCGGCTGGCACGTCGGCGACAAGTTCCGGCACGGGCGCATCCGCTGCTTTGTCGCCAGGTAATGGCGGTGCGGCGTTTGCATCGGTCACGGTCAAGGTTGCCGACGTTTCGAATCGATCCGATGGCAGGCAATGTCTGTCATCGCATACTTGCAGCTTGGCAGTCGTTGATAGAACCAACGGCCCGTTGGCCGCCTGGGATGTGACTTGGTACTGTCGTTCCCATGTAAACGTGCCTTCAAGGACTTTAAGAGGCGCGCCCCCATCAGGATTTTCGAGTGTGCCGCCATTGATCGGGTCGATGATCTCCCCATCGGGTATCAACCCCTGAATATCGCGAAACGTTATTTCGGTGACATTGCTGCTGCCGGCTTCCTCCTGGCGATTTGTAAAAGTGTGCCAGTGCTCCGCCAGCGTGACCGTGAGCTTCCATGTGACTTTGTCGCCGGGTTTGGCAGTCGCCGGCTCGAAGCGGGATTCAATTTTCTGGACGACTTCCTTGCCTTTTTTCTGCGCCGCGGCGTGAACGGGCCACGGCGTCAACAAAGTCAACGCCGTCATGGCGATGAACAACCGATTCATTTCGCGGCTCCTTGCGCGACACCTGCCGGGGCAGTCACACCGGTGATGGTGAGCGTGGACGCTTCCTTCGTCTTGATGTCAATTACACGGATGCGGTGTGCGTTAGTGTCGGCCACATACAGCTTGCCATTGGCGACGCTCAGGCCCGCCGGCTCGTTCAAAGGGCGATCCGTTAGCCAACCATCGCTGTCTTTGCCACCGTACCAGGTCTTGCACTCGGCTTTGGCGGGGTCAATGGTCTTGATCTTGCTGTTGTAAGTGTCGGCCACATAAAGCACGCCATCGTGATAGGCAACACCCAGAGCATGTTGCAACCGCACAGCGCGTCCCACACCATCGACATCGCCAAAGTTGAACAGGTTGCCGCCGGGCTTGCCGACCACCGTAATCACTTCGCCAGCCGGATCGAGATCCACAGCGCGGACGGAACTCGATTCGCTGTCAGCCACATACAGTTTTTTGCCATCGAATGCCAGCCCGCTCGGCTGGGCCAATTCCGCGCGGCGAAGTGGTCCGTCGGCAATGGCCTCGCGACCGTTGCCCGCGTATGGCTCGATGCGATCAGCGGCCAAATCGAGCTTCCATATTTGGTGATGCCCGGCCATGGCCACATACAACACCTTTTCAATTCGGTACAGATCCCACGGGCTATTGAGTCCAATAGTCAGCGGCGGGCCGCCGCGACCGCGACTTTCGCGATTCTGTTGACCGTTCCCCGCGACTGTCTTAACGCTGTTGTCCTTGAGGTTCACCGCGCGGATCGCATGATTCTTGCGATCGGCGACATAGAGCGTGTCGCCGTCGAGTGCCACGCCTTGCGGATCATCAAATTGCGCGACGTCCGATGCGCCATCCTTGAAGCCGGGTTCGCCCATGCCGATGATGGCAACCTTATTACCTGCCAAGGTCGTGATGACGAGTCGGTGATGTGTCGAATCGCTGATGAAGAGGCGGTCGGTGGCAGCATCGGCCAGTACTTTGCCGGGGAAGAACAGCGGCGTGTCGCCCTTCTCACGGTAGCGGGCCAAGTCAAAGCGGATCGGCTTTCGGTCCAGCGTGCCCTTCTTCTCGTGCTCGGCGATTTGTTTGGTGATGACCTGATCCAGCAAATCGTACTGCCCCTCACCCGAAGTTGTGCCGACGTAGTTGCCCTCTGGATCAATCACTGCCAAAGTCGGCCAGGAGCTGACGCCGAAACGGTTCCAAATCTTCATCTCGGCATCGTTGACCACAGGATGCGAAATCTGGTAGCGCAAGACGGCTTTGCGAATCGCATCGGTGTCTTTTTCGTTGTCGAACTTGGCGGAATGCACGCCGATGACCACAACTTCCTTTTCGTACTTCTTCTCCAACCTCGCGAGATCGGGCAATGTGTGAATGCAGTTGATGCAACAGAAGGTCCAAAAGTCGAGAACGACAATCTTGCCCTTGAGGTCTGCCAGCTTGATCGGCCCGGCAGTGTTGAGCCACGCCGTGCCGCCTTCCAACTCGGGAGCTTTATCGCGTGCGGCGTTCGGTGCGTCCTGTGCTGCCTGCGCTAATGATGTCGGCTTCATCGGCGCGAAAGCCACGCCGATGGCGACGGCAGCCGCTGCAAATGCCAGAACCACCAGGTGCGAGATGCGATTCTTCCCCAACATATCATACTCCTGCATCAACGATCGTGACACGTCTATCTTAGGCAAGCGGACGCTGGAAGTCGTTGATTCAGATGCAAACCACCTTTGAGTGGTTACCAATAAAAGTGCCGCGCACGAAATAAGCGGCTGTCTAATCCGCTTACTTCGTGCGCGGCTCTTCCGAACCTAGCCGGCTTTGACCCGGCACGGCGACGGCACCGGCGACACGGGCAGTGGGCCGTTCAGGTCCAGATTCTTTGGGAATGTGTCATCTTTGCCATTCAATGCCTCGTCCCAAGTGATCGGCTTACCGGTATAAGCGCTCATCCGGCCCATGATGGCCGTCAGCGTGCTTTCGGTGACGGCTTGCAGCTCATTGATAGCTTGACCGGCACGAATGCTGGCGATCAGATCGGTGTGTTCCAGGATGTAATCGCCGCGCCGCGCATCGGGCTGAAACTGTACGCGCTTGCCATTAATGCTGAATCGATCGGCGTGGCACGTGCCCTTGGTGCCGACAATGGTTTCCGACACGTTGGACTTGCATGGGGCCAAGTGCCGGCACGATGAATACATGTGGGCGCCGTTCGGGTACTCATAGTCGATGGAAAAATTGTCGAAGATGTGGCCCGCCTCCTCCGGCGGCCCGGCCGGGCGACATGGGTTTCCGGGTGTGCGGCCACCCGCGCCATCGCAGCGAATCGGGTGCGCATTCATCGCCCAATTGCACACGTCGAGGTTGTGGACGTGTTGCTCGACGATATGGTCGCCACAAATCCACAGGAAGTGATACCAGTTGTAAAGCTGGTACACGAGGTCGCTCATACCCTTCTGCCGTTCGTGAAACCAAATGCCGGAGTTGTTCCAGTAACAGCGCAGGGCAACGATGTCGCCGATCGCTCCTTCGTGAACGCGCTTCAGCGTTTCCATGTAACCGATGTTGTGCCGCCGTTGCGTGCCGGCCACGATGCAAAGATTCTTCTTTTTGGATTCGTCCACGAGACCCATGACAGTGCGAATGCCAGTGCTATCGACTGCAACGGGTTTCTCTGTGAAGATGTGCTTGCCGGCGGCAACCGCGGCCTTCAGGTGCATGGGCCGAAAGCCCGGCGGCGTTGCCAAAATGATGTAATTGGCGTCGGTCGCTAACACTTTCTGGAACGCCTCGAAGCCGTCAAACACGCGGTCGTCCGGCAGGTCCACGCTGTTGCCAAGCTCCTTGGCCAGGCCATCGCGTTCAAGGAACTTGTTGAGGTGCGACCGCACATCGTAGGCTTTTTCTTTGAACACGTCGCCGAGAGCGACGATTTTCACCCCGGGTGCCGCTTCCAACACGTTCTCGGCCGCCCCTTTGCCGCGTCCGCCGCAACCGATTAAACCCACGCGCATTTCATCACTGCCACCGGCGAAGGCGTTGCCAATCACAGTGGCGGCGGCTGTTGCCGAGGCAGCGGCGATGAACTGTCGGCGGTCGGGTGCTGGCATGATGCGATGCTCCAGTGATTACTTATCCGTCATCAGTTCGCGACTTTTCCAATTGACACGTGGCAGCAGTTCTTTCAGCTCCGGTTGTTCTTCGACGGCACGGACGATGCGGAAGCCGACGAAGTCGGCGTCGGTCATCCACCAGATGCTTTGCGGTCGCTGCGGGTCCTGGCGAAACCAAGTTTTGTCGGAACCCCGTCGTGCTGCAGAACGACATGCGGCGGCAGTATCGACCCATGAACCGCCACGTACCACGTGGGAGAATTTCACATCGGTCGGCACGCGCACCGGACGATTGAGCGTGCCCGCGGGTGCGTTGGCGTAATCCTTGTCGGAGTAGTGATCGAGGCACCACTCCGCGACGTTGCCGTGCATGTCGTACAGGCCCCAGGCGTTGGGCTTCTTCGTGCCGATCGGATGTGTGGTATCGCTGCTGGTTTCTTTGAACCACGCGTAGTCGCCGATTGCGGCGGGGTCGTCACCGAATGAGTACGCGGACTTACTGCCGGCCCGGCAGCCGTATTCCCACTCCGCTTCAGTCGGCAGGCGATATTTCTTGCCGGTCTTCTTGGATAGCCACTGACAATACATCATGGCCGCGTGATGGGTAATGCCGAGGCATGGGTGACCTTCGCGGGCATGGCCAAAGGTCTCGTCCGCATACGGTGGTGTGGGCCGGGTGACGGCATCTGCCGGGAACTGCGGTGCGGGCGGCTTGCCGGCTTCGGGCAATGCCTCTTCCTTCCAGAACAAATCGTAGGCGTCCCACGTGGTTTCGCACTTGGCCATCCAGAAGGCAGCAACTTTCACTTCATGTCGTGGACCTTCGTCGGCTTTGCGATTGGCCTCGGCATCCGGGCTGCCCATCGTGAAGGTGCACGCCGGCAGGGGTATCATGTCAACAGTGACCTTAGTGCCGGGGATGGTTTCTACGTAAGCCTTCGCGTCAACAGGCACCGGCGGTTGCATCGCCGCAAGAGCCGCCACGATTGCGATCACAATAACTACGGAAAACCAACGCATGAAAGCGCGATCCTTTAGATGCGTGTTGGGCACGGCGGGAATGTTATTCGTTGTAACGTCCGGCGCCGCATTTGCCCACATTTCCGCTCCGGATGAACCGCGGCACCGCTTCGCCGAACGGCACATGGGCACCCTGTTTCAAGTGACAATTGCCGGCGATGTGAATGCGGCAACGAACGGAGCCAAAAGGGCATTCGCACGCGCCAAGGAACTCGACGACAAACTCAGCGACTACAAAGCCGACAGCGAGTTGATGCGATTGTGCGACAAAGCCGGCACCGGTCCGGTGAAGGTCATCGATGATCTGTTCGCGGTGATGACCGACGCGCAACGAATCGCTAAGGCTTCCGACGGCGCGTTCGATGTGACCATTGGCCCAATTGTGCGGCTGTGGCGGCTGGCCCGCAGAACACGAGAGTTACCGGTCGAGAAAGAGTTGAATGATGCATTGACCAAGGTTGGCCACGCCAAGATAGTGCTCGGTGCCGACAGCAAGACAATCACATTAGCGCAAACTGGCATGAAGCTCGACCTGGGCGGCATTGCCAAGGGCTACGCGGCCGAAGAGATGATCAAAGTCCTACGCGACCACGGCTGCCCGCGCGCATTGGTGGCAGCAGGCGGCGACATAGTCGCCGGCGATGCCCCGTCGGGTGCCGCCGGCTGGTCCGTTTCAATCGCAGCATTGGAACCGGGCGAACAAACACAAACGATCCTGCTGGCCAACGCGGCAATATCCACATCGGGTGACGCCGAACAATATGTCGAGATCGCCGGCAAACGTTACGCGCACATCGTCAATCCTAAGACAGGATTGGGGCTTACCGACCATTTCGCCGTCACCGTGCTAGCCAAGAACGGCGCGACCGCCGATGCCCTGGCCACTGCAGCAGCCGTGCTGGGACCGGAACGAGGGTTGAAGTTGATCGAGACTTTTCCCGGAGCGTCAGCACGGTTTGTGTTGAAGGTGGGCGACAAGATTGAAGTGCGGAAGTCGAGTGGATTCAGGCCGTGATGGGTGATCACCACGGAATATGGCAATCACACGTTTTGGTGGGTCTCGCAGACTCGTCCCACCCTACGTCACTGGTGACCACGCGGCGTCACCCTCTCAGCATCATTCTTAGCTCGCCTGCAACGTCGGACAGTTGTACGCGGCGTTGTTGGAGGGTGTCGCGGTCACGGATGGTGACGGTGCCGGCGGAAACGGTGTCACCGTCGATGGTGATGCACCACGGGGTGCCGACTTCGTCTTGCCGGCGATAGCGGCGGCCGATCGCGCCGCCGTCGTCGAATTGCACGTTCCAGTCTTGCTTGAGTTCGCGGTACAGCTTTTCGGCAATCTCCGGCATGCCGTCTTTGTTAACCAACGGGAAAATAGCCGCCTTGATTGGTGCCAGGCGCGGGTGGAAGCGCATGACTACGCGCTCTTCCTCTTTGCCCTGGGCGTCTTTCTGCTTGTCTTCGTGATACGCTTCGCACAGCACGGCCAGCGTGAAGCGATCCGCCCCTGCCGACGGTTCGATCACATGCGGCACGAACTTGTATGGCGGGTTCTGCTTGGCTTGTGTCTCTTTCTTCTTGTCACCGCCGTAGATCGATTTGTCAGCGACCTGCCACGCTTGCTCATCGAAGTAAGCGAGGTCTTTGCCCGAATGGGTCATGTGCTGTGTGAGGTCGTAACATCCGCGATGTGCGACGCCCTCCAACTCCTGCGGCTCATCGGAGAACGGGAACAAGTATTCGATATCCGTCGTTCCAATGGAATAGTGCGCCAACTCCTCCTTACCTTGCTCACGTGGGCGCAATCGCTCGGACTGAATACCGAGCTTCGTGTACCAGTTCTTCCGCACATCGCGCCAATACTCGTACCACTTCATCGACTCTTCGGGCCGGCAGAAGAACTCCAGTTCCATTTGTTCAAATTCGCGGGAGCGGAAGATATAATTGCGTGGTGTTACCTCGTTGCGAAACGACTTGCCTATCTGCGCGATACCGAACGGTAGTTTAACGCGCGAAGAATCATAAACATTCTTGAAGTTGGCGAAGATTCCTTGCGCTGTTTCGGGTCGCAGGTACACTTTGTGTGCGTCGTCTTTTTCCAAGCCGGCAAATGTCTCGAACATTAAGGT
>JANLTA010001025.1:0-4021 GCA_031362705.1 Gemmataceae bacterium
CCCCGCCGCCAACACCCCGGCCGCCAACGGCTCCGTCAGCCCGCTGACTACTGACGCCACCACCGCTTGCTGCTGCTCGGCCGCACTAGACGGAAAGGCGAGTTCTTCGAGGCGGTGGAGGACTTGCTGGCGGATGGAGCCAACGCACGCGGGGTGCTTCAGGCAGCCGGCCAAACTCTTCACATTCGTGGTCAAGGAAAACAAGCGAGTCAGACTTCCTGCCAAATTGTTGTAAGAGTTAACCGAGATAACTTCGTCAAAATGGCCGCTGACGGCCGATTCGACTAAGCTCGGTTCCAGTTGATCTTGGATGAGGATCAACGATTCCCAACCATATTTCAATTTGTGTGTCGTCGTCGTGTGACGCAACGATTTGGCGATTCGCGATTTGATCTCGACATGAAATTGGGCTGACTCCTCTGCGCTGCAACGATGCCCCAAACAGATCAATGCCGTTGCATAGGCCTGCACAACTCCGTGGCTATCGTTCCTGGCCCAAGTCGCCATCAACGCATTCGCCACCTGTTGGGCGGATGGTTTATCTAATCGCGCCGCCAGCGCGCTCAGACTATTACCGGCCGGTTGCATGGCATCGCTGTACGGCATTTTTTCAAGCACGCCAACCACGTCATTGAAAGCCCGAATGGCGGCGGGCTGATCGAACCGCGCCGCCAGCGCGCTTAGCGCGTGTCCAATCTCGGCCGGTGCGTAAGTGCTCGTCTTGCCCAGCAGGCCCACTATGCAATTGAAAGCTCGGACAGCGGCAGGCTGATCCAACCGCGCCGCTAGTACGCTCAGCCCTTGCCCGGCGGCCCGCATCGCATACCAGTCCGTAGTCTTGCCCAGCACGACGATCAAACTATCGCTGGCGCGGACGGCGGCGTGCTGATCCAATCGTTCCGCCAGTGAGCTCAGAACTTGACTGGCGACTTGCAACGAATGCCGATCCGTTGTCTTGTCGATCACGCCGATCCAACCATCGCTGGCGCGGACGGCGGCGGACTGATCCAAACGGTTTGCCAGCGCGCACAGTCCTTTACTGGCCATTTGCAACACATCCCAATATGTCGTTTTACCTAGCACGTCGACTAATCCATCGCTGGCCCGGATCGCGGCAGGTCGATCCAATCGCGCCGCCAGCGCGGACAGAACTTTACCGGCTGCTCGTAACGTATAATCATGCGTTGTCTTGCTCAGTACGCCAACCAAATTGTCACTCACCCGGATTGCCGCAGGCTGATCCAACCGTTCCGCAAGCGCGTTCAACGCTTGTCCCGCGGCAATTGCGGCAAATTCGTTCGTCGATTCAGATAGCACTCTGACTAATGCGTTACTCACCTGAATGGCGGCTGGCTCATCTAACCGCGTGGCCAGTGCGGCGAATCCTATAGCGGCCGCTTGCAACACATCCTTTTGTGTCGACTTGCCCAGAGTATCGACCAAATCATTGATGGCTCGAATGGCCGCGCGTTGATCTAACCGTGCAGCGAGTTTGGTTAGGCCTTGCTCGGCCGCCGACAACAGGTTCTCGTTATTTGCATTGATCGCCTTGCTCAGTACGCCGACCAAGCCTTCGCGCGCCCGAACTGCAGCGGCTAGATCCACTCGAACCGCTAACGCGGTTATCCCATCCGCGGCCTGTCGCAACATTTCCCAGTCGTTTGCCTTGCCCAATAACTCGACCAAACCGTTGCACGCTCTGTTGGCAGCCTGTTGATCTGACTGTACGGCCAACGCTGTCAGACCTCGCCTTACTCCAGATAAGGCATACTCGCTTGTCGCCTTGCCCAGCACGCCGACCAAACCATCGATCGCCCGGATCGCGGCAGATTGATCCAATCGTGGCGCCAACCCCATCAGCCCTTGGCCGACCGCGTGTAACACATGCTCGCTAGTCGACTTGCTCAACACGCTGGTCAAACCATCGCTGGCGCGGATGGCGGCGGCCTGATCCAACCGCGGCGCGAGCGCCGTCAGCCCCGTAGCGGCAGCAGACATCGCACCACGATCCGATGTCCTGTCTAGAACGCCAATCAAACTATCGAAGGCTCGAACAACAAGTGCCTCACCATCTGGTGACCAGTCGGCAACGTCCGCAAGTCCTTCGACGGCCCATGTAATAACCGCGAAGCTCTGGGTCTTTTCAAGTACACCCAGCCAGAGAGGCACAAGCTGAATCATCTGTTTTCGTGACAATGAGTGCACAGCAACAATCCAGGGCGATTCGTAATTGGCGAGCCAGTCGTTACCGGTCCATTCCGGCACGATAAAGTCCTCCGCACCGAGATGAAGTGCGATGGTCAGGGCAGCATTGCGAACACTCGCGCTAGAGGCTGAATCCGCAAGTTTTAGTTGAGCGAGACGAAGTGCCATCAGTCGCCGCTTGCCGCATACGCCGATCGCCGCTTGCAAAGCATGTTCGCAGGATGTAGCCAGCTTCTCAGCCAACTCGTCATTGGACAGTGCAGATTCAAGAAGGGAAAACACGAGGTCATCGTTCAATTTGGCGATCTCGAATATTGCCCAGCGTTCAGTCGGAGTCGAATTATTGCCAAAGGTCTGGACGAGAGTTTTGACAAATTCCAGGCGAGCATCCTTAGCAATGGTCAGGTTCGTGATGGCTTCGGTACGCGCGTCGTTCGCTGCAAGGGTCGCTTTGCCGGCCTTAATCAAAAGCACCGTCGAGACAACACCCGCTCCGGCGATGGTGACAACCGTCGCCCCCGCCCACCCCGCCACCGCCGGGTTCCGTCGGCACCACAGCCAGAAGCGTTCCATGTTGGTGGTGCGTCGGGCGGTGATTGGTTCTCCGCGCAACCATCGCGCCAAATCATCTCCCAATTCGTCGGCACCGGGGTAGCGTTTGGCGGGTTCGCGTTCCAGGCATTTCAGGCACACGGTTTCCAGATCGCGCGGCAACGTTGGCACGAGGTAGGTCGGCCGTGATGGGTCGTTGTCCAGCGAACGCAGGCGTTCCAGGTGTGTTGTGCCGGGGAAGGCCATTTTGCCGGTGAGGCGTTCGTACAGCACGGCTCCGAGGCTGAAGACGTCGGTCGTTACGTTGAGGCCTTTTTTGCCCAGGGCTTGCTCGGGCGACCAGTAGCCGGCCGTGCCGACGGATTGGCCCGTCTCGGTCAACGACAAGTCGGCATCCATGCGCTTGGCCAGGCCGAAATCCGTGACGAACGGCGTGCAACCACGAAAGACACGAAAAACACGAAATGAAGAAGGGGAAGAACTTACGATCTTCTCTTCGTCTTCTTTCGTGTCTTTCGTGTCTTTCGTGGTTCCTCCATCTTGAATCAGAATGTTCGATGGCTTGATGTCGCGGTGCAAAATGCCTTGCTGATGAGCGAAGTGAATGGCACGAGCAACGGCTTCAATCATCGCAACTTCCGAGCGCAAGTCGCCGCGCGGCAGATTGGCGAGGGTCGGGCCGTCGATAAATTTCATGACCAGGTATTGCTGGCCCTCGTGTTCGCCGACTTCGTGGATGGGCACGATGTTGGGATGATCCAGCCCGGCCGCCGCCTCGGCCTCGATGCGGAAGCGGGCCACGTCAAGCGGCTTGGCCAGATGCCCGGCGCGAACCAGTTTGAGTGCCACTACCCGCGACAAGCTCACTTGCCGAGCCTTGTAAACCAGACCCATGCCGCCCTCGGCAATCTCTTCAAGCAATTCATAATCGCCGATGTACTTGACCGTAGGCCGCACGGCGGCCGGCTTGGTTGTGAGCTTAAACGCATCCGCACGATTATCCATGCGGTCGTAGTCAGCGAAGAAAGCTTGGAGTTCACTGGCAAGGTTGTGGTGCTTGGCCAACAAGTCTTCCCGGCTGGGAACGGTGCCCGCCTCGACGGCCTGGATGTACTCAGCGATGATTGCATCGAGCGGACTGGCGGTGGCGGTTTCGTTCATGTCGTATGCGCTCCTCAGACGAATTCGACCCTGGAAGGGTCGCAGCAATTAGCCCCGGGTCGCGCTTCGCGCACCCGGGTTTTCGGATTATCAAAATCGACCC
>JANLTA010000120.1:0-7508 GCA_031362705.1 Gemmataceae bacterium
GCAACCCATTGAAAACATCAACGACGTTTCCGGCCCGCTGGACCAGCGCACCATTCTCGGCTTCGGCGGCGTCTCCGAATACGGCATCACCGTTCGCTGGGACAAGAACTTTCTCGACATCAACTACCTGGTCCTGATGCGGCGCAAGAAATTCGCGCTGTATGACGGCGTTCGCTTCGGCGGAACCATCACGCTGGAAGACGCCTGGCAACTCGGCTTCGATCACGTGGCCATCTGCGCGGGGGCCGGCCGACCGACGTTGCCGACCATGAAAAACAACCTGGCCCGCGGCGTGCGCTTAGCGTCGGACTTTCTCATGGGCCTGCAAGCCACCGGCATTTACCGCAAAGACAGCTTGGGAAACTTGCAGGTGCAACTGCCCGCCGTTGTCATCGGCGGCGGCCTCACCGCCATCGACACCGCGACCGAACTACAAGCCTACTACGTCGTGCAAGTTGAGAAAACTCTCGACCGTTATGAGCGACTGATCGGCAAGATTTCTGAAGCGGCCATCCGCGAAAAGATGGACGACGAGGAATGGCAGATGCTCAGCCGCTGGCTGACGCATGGCCGCGCCATCCGCGCTGAGCGCTCCGCCGCCGCTGCCGCCGGCCGCCCACCGAATTTCAATCGGCTCATCCGCGCCTGGGGCGGCGTCACCCTGGCCTATCGGAAGAGCTTGCAGGATTCACCGGCCTATCGCCTCAATCACGAAGAGGTCATCAAAGCACTCGAAGAAGGCATCTTGTTTGCCGAAGGACTCAGTCCCGTCGAATGCGTCTCCGATGAATTTGGCCATGTGAAGGCCCTGCGTTGCGAAGAGCAGAAACTTGTCGATGCCAAATGGCAGGCGACCGGCAACATGGTCGAGCTTCCGGCCCGCTCCATTATGATCGCGGCGGGCACGCACCCGAACGTCGTTTATGAACGAGAGCACCCCGGCACGTTTCAGCTAGATGAAAAGCGTGAGTTCTACCGCGGCCATCGTTTGGTCCGAATAGGGAACCGTCGCCAGCTTGTTGCCGCGCCAACCGCGAACGAGGATGCCTTCCTGACCTCGTACGAACACGATGGCAAGTTTGTCAGTTTCTATGGCGATGCTCACCCCAAGTACGCCGGCAACGTCGTCAAGGCGATGGCGTCGGCCAAGAACGGCTTCCATGCCGTCGCTGACTTGTTTCGGCCCGAAATCGACGAACAGAGTTCGGAATTGCAACCGGAACGGGAACGCGACTGGGTCCTGTTCGCGGCCAATCTCGACCAGCAATTGCAAGCAGAAGTGGTCGGGGCATTCCGGCTAACGCATCAAATCGTCGAAGTGATCGTGAAAGCTCCGCTGGCGGCGCGTAACTTTCAGCCCGGCCAGTTTTATCGCCTGCAGAATTATGAAACCCGCGCCGAGGAAGTGCAGGGTTTCCGCCTCACGATGGAGGGCATCGCGTTAACAGGAGCATGGGTCGATCGTGAACGTGGCCTGCTCTCGCTCATCGTGTTGGAAATGGGCGGCAGCAGCCGGCTCTGCGCGTTGTTGGAGCCAAACGAGCGTGTGGTATTGATGGGGCCAACCGGTACACCGACGCATATCCCGACGGGTGAAACCGTGCTGCTCGCTGGGGGCGGGCTGGGTAATGCCGTGCTATTCTCAATCGCGCTCGCATTGAAGGAACGCAACAACCGCGTCATCTACTTTGCCGCATATAAGAAGGCATCCGACCTCTTCAAGCGGCATGAAATCGAAAAAGCCTGCGATGTCGTTGTCTGGAGCACGGACGTCTCGCCCGGCATTGAAGCACGCCGCCCACAGGACAAGAGTCTGGTCGGCAACATCGTGGAGGCCATGGAAGCCTATGCGTCCGGGAAGTTAGGCGACATGCCCATTCCGCTGGAAGACACGCAACGGATCATCGCCATCGGTTCAGACCGCATGATGGCAGCCGTGCAGCGGGCCATCGATTCACGATTGGCCAGTCGCTTCCCGAAAAAGCCGCTCGCCATCGGTTCGATCAACTCTCCAATGCAATGCATGATGAAGGAGATCTGCGCCCAATGCATGCAACGCCACGTCGATCCGGTCACGAAAAAAGAGTCATTCGTATTCAGTTGCACCAATCAGGATCAGTTCCTGCATTTGGTCGATTTCAATCACCTCTCCGCCCGCTTGCGCCAGAACAGCACCGCCGAGAAACTGACATCGCTCTGGATCGATTACCTATTCTCTGCACGGCTCGTGCAGCAAGTGTGATCGGTCACGCTGCCGTATGAGTACCTGCGCGCGGCTTGCTGAAGCGGTCAACGAGCGAACGAATCACGTAATAGAAGACCGGCGTAAAGAAGAGGCCGAACGCAGTGACGCCGAGCATGCCGCTAAACACCGCCACGCCGAGCGCTCGCCGCATCTCCGACCCCGCGCCCGTCGCGTTCACCAGTGGCACCACTCCAAGAATAAACGCGAATGACGTCATCAGGATAGGCCGCATGCGCAACCGGCACGCCGCGATGATGGCCTCGACGCGGGGCAACCCGGAGTCTTCCTGCTGCTTGGCGAACTCGACAATCAGAATGGCGTTCTTGCTTGCGAGGCCAATCAGCACCACGTTGCCTATCTGCACGAAAATGTTGTTTTCCATCCCGGTGATCCACACGCCGGCGATGGCTGCCGATAAACACATTGGCACGATCAGAATGATGGCCATCGGCAGCGACCAGCTCTCATACTGAGCGGACAGCACCAGGTAAACGAACAACACACCCAGAGGAAACGCGAGGATGGCCCAAATGTTATTGGCCGCCTGCTCTTCCTGCAGCGACAATTCCGTCGCTTCAATCTGGTAAGCTCGCGGGTCGGCCTCACGTTTGGCGATGTCGCGAATGAGCTGCACGGCCTGAGCTGTGGACAATCCCGGCAACGTCGCACCATTCAAGTCTGCTGCGTAGTAGAGTTGATAGCGATTCACGACAGCCGGCCCGATGATTTCCTTGATGGTGACCAGCGACGCCAGCGGCACCATATTGCGTTCGGCATTGCGAACCTTGAGCCGGCCAATGGCTTCGGTCTTATCGCGAAACTGGGCGTCAGCCTGGATGGTGACCTGCCAGTTGCGGCCCTCAAAGGTAAAGTCGTTGGCGTACCCGCCACCCAAATAAGATTGCAAAACGTCGAACACATCGGAGAGTTGCACTCCGGCCGCCTTCGCCTTCGTGCGATCGACCTCCAGATAGATCTGTGGCTGCCCGACGCGGAACGTGCTGAACACACCGGCAAAGCCCGGTTGAGCGTTGGCGGCGCGACTGATGTTGTCGGCCGCGCCTTGCAGCGCATCCAGGCCACGGCTGCCGACATCTTTCAACATCACCTTGAAGCCGCCCGTGTTGCCGATGCCCTCCACCGGCGGCGCATTGAATGCCATCACCATGCCGTCGCGCACGCCGTTGAGCTTTTCGCGAAGCTGTTTCAGAATCGAATCGGCCGACAGCGATTTATCGTGTTTGCGCGCGTCGAATGGATCAAGTGTCAGAAACATCGCGGCCGAGTTCGACAGGTTTAAGCCGCTCAAGAACGAGAAGCCCGGAATGTTGATAGTGTGCGCTACGCCGGGAATGACTCGCGCTGCCGCCTCGACCTCGGCCATCACCGCGGTGGTGCGCTCCATGCTGGCCCCGTCCGGCAATTGCGCAACGCAAACGAGATAGCCTTTGTCCTGTTCCGGAATGAACCCGCTGGGGACACGGGTGTAAGCGAAGTAAGTAAGCCCAAGGATCGCGCCATAAACGACAAGCACAATCGGGCTAAAGCGCAACATCTGCGCGACAATCACGCCGTAGACATTACTGAACGCTGCAAACGCGGCATTGAACCAGCCATAGAACTTTGTCATGCCCCAGTTAAGCGGAGTCGATAGTACGCAGCCGATAACAGCGCCGATGAGAAACAAAATCAGGCGTCCGATATCGACAGTCACACCGTAAACGCGCGGCTTCCAATTCCATTGCGCGATGTATGGGCCGAGCAGCCACACGGTGAGAATGCCAAAGCCAATCACATAACCCCAATGGGGCAGCGGCTCGCGTTTGCCATGTTCCCGCCCCATGATCTGCACGGCCCGCGACGGCGTCATCGTCAACGCGTTGACGGCAGAGATGATCGTGCTGGCCGCGATCGTTAAGGCAAACTGCCGGTAAAACTGCCCGCTCATGCCGGGAATAAAGGCCGTAGGGATGAACACGCTCGAAAGCACCAGGGTGATCGCGATGACTGGCCCGGTGATTTCGGCCATTGCTTTGATAGTCGCGTCGCGCGGGTTCAGCCCTTTGGCGATCCAGCGCTCAATGTTTTCCAGCACCACGATTGCGTCATCGACGACGATGCCAATGGCCAGCACCAGTCCGAACAGCGTCAGGCTATTCAGCGTGAAACCCAGCGCTGTCATCACGGCAAATGTGCCGATGAGTGACACGGGAACATCGATCATCGGCAGGATCGTTCCACGCCAGTCCTGCAGAAACACCAGCACGACGATGGCGACGAGCAGAAACGCCTCGATCAGTGTCTCATAAACCGAATGCACGGACTCGTCGATGAACACCGTGGTGTCGTACACGATTTCGTAATCGACGCCGCTGGGGAACCGCTCGCGAAGTTGCTCCATCCGTGACCGCAGTGCGTGGGCGGCGGCGAGTGCATTGCTGCCGGGGCGTTGAAACACCGCGACACCGACCGATGGTCGACCGTCGAGGTAACTATCCATGTCATAGTTCTTCGCGCCGCGCTCAATACGGGCCACGTCGCGCAATCGGGTAACTTGGCCGCCCGCAGCTGTCTTAACAATGACAGCACCGAATTCATCAGGATCGGTAAGCCGACCCACGGTGTTCACCGGATACTGAAAACTCAAGCCGGCAGGCGATGGCGGCTGTCCGATGCGCCCGGCCGCGACTTGGATATTTTGCTCGCGAAGCGCTGCCGTGATGTCCGCCGGCACGAGATCACGCGCGGCCAACTTCTCAGGATCAATCCACACACGCATCGAATAATCGCGGGCGCCGAAAATCACAACATCACCGGCACCATCGACCCGGGCCAGCTCGTCCTTGATATTCAACGTCGCATAGTTGGAAAGGAATAACTGGTCGCGCAGGTTGCCCGGTGAGATCATGTTCACGACCAGCAAGAAGCTCGGTGACCGTTTCTTGATCGTGATGCCCTGGCGGCGCACCTCTTCCGGCAACTGTGGCTCCGCCAGCGCGACCCGATTCTGCACCAGCACTTGCGCGAGATCCAGATCGGTACCCAGTTCGAACGTGATCGCCAGGTTCAACGAGCCATCGTTACCCGTGGACGACGACATGTACAACATCCGCTCGACGCCGTTGATCTCCACTTCCAACGGCGTGGCCACCGTTTCCGCGACAACTTTGGCACTAGCACCTGGATAAAACGCCGAGATCTGGATCGTCGGCGGAGCAATCTCCGGGTACTGCGATACGGGCAAACCCAGAAACGCCACCGCGCCGATCACCACGATGACCAGCGACAGCACCGTCGCAAAGACCGGCCGATCAATAAAAAACCGCGCGACCATGACGCGTTTCCGAAGAGTTGAGTGATGATTATGCGCCAGGCGGTACAGGCATCGGCGACACCGCCGGTGCGACCTTGGCTCCCGGCATCAGCCGCTGCAAGTTGCCGACCGCGACACGGTCACCCGACTTCAGCCCGGCTTTTACATGTCGCAGCCCCGGCGAAATCACGCGCCCGAGTTCCACCGCCCGTTCCTCGACGGCGTTTTGATCGTTGATGACATACAGGTATTTGTTGCCTTGCACGGTCACGACCGCTCGCTCCGCCACCACGAGGCCCGGTGCCGGTTTGGAAAATGCGATCCGCACACGAGCGAACATGCCCTCGGCCAACAAGCCGCGCTTCGGGTTCGGAACCACCGCGCGAAACGATTGCGTTCCCGTGCCCGATTCCAGTTTCTCGGCTACGAAATCGACCACGCCTTTGTGCGGATGGCCGACCTCATCGAATAACCCCACGTCCACTTCCAACTTGGGTGGACCAGCGTCGGTTGGTCGATCTGCCATCATGGTGCGGCGATAACGCAACACGTCGCGCTCGGGGGCATCGAAGTAAACGTAAACGCTATCCACCGAAACCAAATCGGTAAGCACGGACGCTTGTCCGGGCATCGTCGCACCCTGCACGAGATTGCCGACCGTGATCATCTGCCGGCCAACGCGGCCCGCAATCGGCGCTCTTACTTCGGCGAAGTCTAAGTTGAGTTTTGCCTGCTCCACCGTTGCCGTGGCCGCCGCCACGGCCGCCTTCGCCTCGGCAAGATCGCCTGTCACCTTGTCAAAGTCTTCCACGGTGCCGGCATTGGTTTGCACCAGTTGATCGATTCGCTTCATGTCCTTACTGAGCCGCAGGACCCGCGCCTCGGCCTGTTGCAATTGTCCCTGAGCGACGGCATACGTGGCCTGATACGGCCGGCGATCAATCACAAAAAGAATGTCGCCCTTGTTGACCAGCTCACCCGGTTTGATGCGAATTTCAGCGAGATAGCCATCCACGCGGGCCATGATGTTGACCCGCTCCACCGACATGATCTTGCCGGTGTATTCCTCGATATCGACGATCTCACGTTCCAGCGGCAGCGCGACTGGCACATCAATGGGCGGCAATTCCATGATCTGCTGCCCGGCCGATGGACGACAGCCCGCGAGCAGCCCGAATAAAAGTAGCAGTCCCAGCCGAATGTGCATTGCACCCACCTCACCCAATATAGTATACATATAAACTATCATGGCCGAGCGCGGAAGGCAACCTGACACGACGCTAAAACCCGAAGCGGTACTCACCGACCCGCGCGTCGCCGCCTGGGCACAATTGGCCCACGCCTACCACCGCATCGCCCGGCTCATGGAACAGGCGTTGGATGCCGACGGCCTGACCCTCGCGCAGTTTGAAGTTCTCGTCCGCCTGCACCTGGATGGTGCCATTTCGCAAAGCGTCTTGGCCGCCCGGCTGCTCGTCACCAAAGGCAACATCTCCGGCCTGCTCAACCGCATGGCGAAAGCCAATCTGGTTCGCCGGCAGGCAGATCGCACCGACCGCCGTGCCCACAAGTTAATCATGACCAGTCACGGCCGCAAATTGTTCGCGCACACGTTTCCCAAACACATCGAGTTGATTAACACAATCATGCGGCCACTCAAGCCCGCCGAGTTGAAGGCATTTCATGCCGCCATGCTCAAGTTGCCGCCAGGAGCGACAACGTGTCGTCAGTGACCAATATCTCGGCATATCGTTTTGCGTCGCTGGATGACCTAAAGTCTCTGCGCGATCGCGTCATCGCCGTTTGCCGCGAAGGTGGCTTGAAGGGCACGATCCTGCTTAGTACCGAAGGCATCAACCTCTTTGTGGCCGGTGATGCATCCGCGATTGATCAACTGCTAACGTTATTGCGGGCCGTGCCGGGTCTTGAAGACCTGAAACCGAAAGTCAG
>JANLTA010000043.1:0-5186 GCA_031362705.1 Gemmataceae bacterium
CAGCAGAATTGGGTGCCGATGAACTACATCAAGCGGCTCATCGGACTACCGGGCGACACGATCGCAATCAACAACGGGGACTTGTTCGTCGGTAATGACATCAAATATGTCGGCCAGGATCAACCGTCGCGGGAACTCGACCGTTGGAAACAGGAATACCGTTACGTCAATGCACAGGTCGCCGATGGAGCATTCAGAGAAGGCAAATTTCACATCTTGCGCAAGCCCGCCGATCAGATGTTGACGATGAGGCGACTCGTATTCGACAACGACCATCAACCTAAAGATCTCGTCGGCAAAGTGGAACCGCGCTGGCAAGCGCGCGCGGGCTGGACAGCCAATAATGCGGATGCGCCGACCACCTTCACTCGAAATGAGGATGCTGCCGCGGACAGCTGGATTACCTATCAGCACCGCACGGTGCGCCGCGATAGCACGGAAGGCGATGTCCGGCCGTTGGCTTCCGTCGAGCTAATCAAGAACGCAATGGGCTACAACGACGGCGACCCCGGCCCACCCAGTGGAAAGAGCTTTGAAAATCACTTTTGGGTCGGCGACTTGATGATCGAGTGCGAAGTGGATGTGACCACGGCCGCCGGCGAGTTTGCCCTAGAATTGTCAAAAGGTGCGGATCGATTTCAGGCCCGCTTTGATTTGACCAATGGCGACTGTCGGCTGATTCGCGTCGGCAAGGTTTCGATTGAAGCTCTTGGTCAGGCTTCGACAACGCTTCGCGGCGTTGGCAAGCATTTCGTCCGTTTTGCCAACTTTGATGAGCGGCTTACGGTCTGGGTCGATTCGACGCTGCCATTTGGCGATGGTAAAGAATACGCCGGTGACCATTTCGCACGCGCAGATGATGCCAACAATATGCAACCGGCATCGTTTGGTACATTTGGTGCTGCCCGTGTTCAAGTGTCGCACCTGCAATTGCATCGCGATACTTACTACACATCCATCGGCAGGCATGATCGGCCGCGCGCGCCCGGCGAACCCGAAATGACCATGTTTGTGCAACCCGGCCATTACTTATGCATGGGCGATAATAGTACGCAAAGCAGCGATGGTCGCGATTGGGGCACAGTGCCGGAGCGGCTGATGCAGGGCAAGGCGCAAATGGTGTACTTTCCCGTGTGGCCATTCGCGCATCGCTTTGGCCCGATTCGGTAAGATGTCAGCTACTCAAAACCACAGGGACGCAACGATGGACCCGAAGAATCTTCGTTTCGCAAAGACTCACGAATGGGTATCCGCAGATGGCGACACCGTCACAGTCGGCGTCACGCAGTTTGCCGTCGACTTGCTCACCGACATCACGCACGTTGAGTTACCCAAACTGGGTCGCAATGTGACTGCCGGTTCGGCGTGCGGCGAGATCGAATCCGTGAAAGCCGTCAGCGACTTATATGCACCGGTTGAGGGCACCATCGCGGCCGTCAACAGCGATGCGGCCGCCAACCCCGCGCTGGTCTCGGCCGAGCCGTACGGTCAGGGTTGGCTTTTCAAGATCACAACCAAACCGGGCACTAGCCTTGGACATCTGTTAGATTTGAAGCAATACGAAGACCATGTTGCGCACGAGGGACACTGAGCGATGTTTCCGCTGGAAAGTAGTCGCTGCGCGGCCTATAGGTAATGTTGTCGCCCCGCGCGGAGTTGCTTGTGTCTTATACGCTTCTTACGCCCGCCGACCGCACAGCTATGCTGAAGGCCGTCGGTGCAACATCAATTGAAGACATCCTCACGCAGATTCCAGCTTCAATTCGCCTCAAACGCGAGTTGGATCTGCCGCCGGCGATGAGCGAGCAGGAGCTGACAGCTCACGTTTCGGCCTTGGCCGCGAAGAACCGTTCCGCGGACAACACCGTCTGTTTCCTCGGCGGCGGAGCGTATGACCATTTTATTCCTTCGGTTGTTGACGCCGTCGCTTCACGCAGCGAATATTACACCGCATACACACCGTATCAGGCGGAAGCGAGTCAGGGCACGCTGCAAGTTGGCTTCGAGTTTCAGACATTGATTTGCGAATTGACAGGTCTCGATGTCGCCAATGCAAGCCTTTACGATGGTGGCAGCGCCGTGGCCGAGGCAGTGTTGATGGCGCGGGCTGCGACCGATCGGCCCGGCCGCGTCCTAATCGCCGAAAGCGTACATCCGGAGTATCGTCAGACGCTGGCCACTTATCTGACCAACCTCGGGACCGAGTTGGTGACTCTGCCGACGCAGGGCGGCTATCTTGATCCGGATCTTGTCAAGAAACAACTCAACGATTCGACATCATGCGTCGTCGTGCAGCACCCCAACTTCTTTGGCGGACTGGAAGAAGTGGATGCCATCGCCAAAGCCACCCATGAACACGGCGCACTGTTCGTTGTCAGTTATGACCCGATCAGCCTTGGCATTCTGAAGCGGCCCGGCGAGTACGGCGCCGACATTGCCGTGGCCGAAGGGCAGGGGCTGGGCAATTACATGGTTTACGGTGGGCCTTATCTCGGATTATTAGCGTGCCGCAGTGAATACGTCCGCAAGATGCCCGGCCGCTTGGTGGGCCAGACAACGGATCGGCGCGGCAACCGCTGCTGGGTACTAACGCTGCAAGCTCGCGAGCAGCATATTCGCCGCGAAAAAGCCACCAGCAACATTTGCACAAATCAGGCATTATTGGCGCTTCGCGCTTCTGTGTATCTTGCCGCGCTTGGGCCGAAAGGCCTGGCCGAGACTGCCGAGTTGTGTGCCAACAAAGCACACTACGCTGCTGAGAGGTTGACGAAACTTCCCGGAGTGAAGCTCGCATTTGATCGGCCGTTCTTCAAGGAATTCGTAATTCGCGTGCCTGTCGATGCCAAGAAGCTCCTGAAGGAACTGATTGCGGACGGATACATGGCCGGGTTGAGCTTGGCACGTGACTATCCCACGCTGGCAAACGGCATCGTCCTTGCGGTCACGGAAAAACGGACAAAAGCAGAAATTGACGGTTTGGCCGCGGCGATGGCCAAGCGTCTGTAATTGAAAAAGGCGGCGGGTATTGTGTTCAAGTACATCGCTGCATTCTTCGCGATTGCCTCAATTGGTTACGCTTCCGAATTACCCAAGCTAGGCGAAGTTGTCGCTAATCTGACATTTCAAGACACTCGTTACCTCAACCGGACGTTGGACGACTTGCATGCCGACAAGGCGATTGTCGTTGTGTTTCTGGATACCGGCTGTCCGCTCGTGGCCCGATACGCACCCGTGCTGAGGAAATTGGACACGGAGTTTCGCGACAAGGGTGTGCGCATCGTTGGGTTGTTTCCGAATGGCGAAGACTCGATCAGCGCGATCGCTGCCTATGCCATCAAATATGATTGGTCGTTTCCTTGCGGCCACGATGTTGGCGGCGTTTGTACAAAAGCGGTTGGAGCGACACGAACACCGGAAGTAGTTGTGTTGGATGCCAAACGCCAACTGCGCTATCGCGGTCGCATTGATGACCAATACCGGCCGGGCGGAACGTTGCCAAAGCCGACCCGCACAGAATTGCGCGATGCAATTGATGATGTGTTAAACAACAAACAGGTGCGGACGCCGATTGCGGCCGCAGATGGTTGTCCAATCACGACTCCGGTGCTCAAGAAGGCCAGCGAAGCGACCACATTTGCCGTGCATGTTGCACCGATTCTGCAGAAGCATTGCCAGGAGTGCCATCGGCCCGGGACCGTTGCACCGTTTTCGTTGATTGACCATCATCAGGTGACATCGCGAGCTAAAGCAATAGCCGAGGTGGTGCGTTCCGGTCAGATGCCACCCTGGTACGGGGCACCGCAGCACAGTGAATTCGCCAATCGGCGTGGACTCTCGGCGAATGAAAAAGATGCGCTGTTGGATTGGTTGAATTCGGATCACATCATCGGAGATATGGCGAAAGCGCCGCCGCCGCCCGCTCCGGCCGCTGACTGGCGGATTGGGCAGCCGGACCTGATAGTCACGTCGCCGCAACATGAGATTCCGGCATCCGGCGATGTGCCTTACCACTATGCCATCATGCCGTATATCTTCCTGCACGACGTCTGGGTGGAAGCGGTCGAAGTCAAGCCGGATAATCCCAAGGTCCTGCACCATTGCAACATCGCATATGCCAAGCTCGGCGAATCGTTTAGCATCAACAACTTCATTACTGGTGCAGTGCCGGGCGGCGAAGCGATGACGCTGCCGCCGGGAGTGGCCGTCAAGATTCCTGCCGGAGCGATCATCGTCGCGCAAATCCACTACGTTTCGATCGGCGAGGCTGCCAAGTGTCGCATTCGTGTGGGACTGAAATACGCACGGCAACCGATTGAAAAGCAACTACGGTTGGCGTATGTCGCCGCCACGCGCTACAGCATTCCGCCTGGCGCGCCGGCTCATCGCGTTAGCGCCAGTCGGACTTTGCCTTGCGACGCCATCGGCATCGGTATGTTTGCCCATATGCACGTTCGTGGCCGGGATATGACGTTTCTTGCTCACCAACCCGACGGCAAGACCGTGCAAATGCTGGTGATTCCCAATTACAGCTTCGATTGGCAACACGCTTACCGCTGGGAATATGGGGCGAAGACGCTACCCAAAGGCACGCGACTGGAGTGCGTCGCCCATTACGACAATTCCGACTTCAATCCCTTCAATCCGGATCCTAAGGCGACGGTCACGGATGGCCAACAAACCAAAGATGAGATGCTCAACGGATTCATCTTCTATGTCGATGCCAACGAGAAACTAGGCATCCGTGTCAACGCCAGGACGGGCAAAGCCATCGAATAGCGCTTCAAGCGACCAACTCAGTTGCCAACTGTGTCACGACATCAGACCAGTCCTGCGGCTGTCCAGCGCTGGGTTGCGTACTAGTACGCAATGCAGGCGTTGGTGTGACGCGCAATGTTCCGCCCACGTTTACAACCTTATCGCTTGTCGTCAGCCGAATCAGTCGACATTCGCCACGCCGGCTGCGTGCGATCTCCACGTCTGTCCAGTTTTGATCGGGAGAATACGTCGCCACAATGACGGTGCCACCGGCGATGGCTTCCTGAAATACTGTCGACAACAACTTTTGTTCCGCGTCCAGCGCGGCATTGTTCGGAAACAACAATTCAATCGTGAGCGCCTCATCCGACAGCCATGTGGTGAGACATTGCACCATTGCCACTACTGCCGCGAGCGCCATGACGATGCGC
>JANLTA010000130.1:0-1563 GCA_031362705.1 Gemmataceae bacterium
GCAAAGGCGACGGCGCTCGCAAGCAGACTCCGATCGATTTCCGCCGCAACGCAGTGTCAACCCTTCGTTGGAGAGGCTCATGCGTTCGTCGTGGAAGATCCCGCTCGACTCCAGGCCTATGACATAGTGATTGACTGCACGGCATCGTCAATCTTTCAAATGAAGCTGGAGCGGGATTGGATCAGGTTCAAGCAACGGACGCCGCGGATGATTTCAATCGGTATCGACGGGCAGGCACAGAGTTGCCTCACGGTGACGATTCCGCCAAATGCAATTGGTGGCATTTGGGACGCCTACATTCAATTGAAGCACCGTTTGTGCATTGCCGACACCAACCGCGCGATCCTTGAGGCGTTTTACTCTGACCACACCGGCAGGAATCTGTTGCAGCCTGAGCCGGGATGTTCGGATCCTACATTCCGGGGATCGACCGCGGATGTCGCTGGTCTTGCGGCCATGGCGCTGAACCTGGCGATCCCGCAAGTCACCCGCGATGGCGTGCCCTTCGGGATCGCGTTCTCGTCACCGCTGGCCGGCACGACTCGAATTGCCAGCGATGTGATTGAACTGTCGAATCTCAGCGAGGTCGTGGCCGGGTCGTATCGCGTCCGCGTAGCGGGAAATGTCCATCGCGAGACAAGGGCATGGGCTCTTCAGAACAATCGTTTACGATCCGAAACCGATGAGACCGGTGGCCTGCTGTGGGGGTTTTGGGATGACGCCATTGAGGTGATCTGGCTGTTTGACGCATCCGGCCCTCCATCGGACAGCCGACATGATCCGGGGTGCTTCGTTTGTGGTGTAGATGGTGCCAGCGAAGAACACCAACGGCGGATGGCACTGACGCGGGGCAATTGCGGGTTCGTCGGCATGTGGCACACGCACCCGGACATGCCCTCCGTGCAGAGTATGACCGATATTAGTGGCATGACGCGGTTAGTCGCTGGCGTCGGCCAGAATCAGCGGCGGTCATTGATGGTGATTTACGGTCGTGCTGCGGGTAGGCCGACGGCGGGATTCTACGTGTACGATAGTCTTGCCCGCGACGAGAAAAGCGAATCGATCGCCGTCATGTCAGGTCAAATTACGCTTAAGGCAGCAGTCGTATGATCGGACTCGCTCTCTCTGGCGGCGGTTCCCGCGCGATGGCATTCCATTTGGGGTGCCTACGGGCTCTTCACGATCTCGGCATCTTGCAGCGCGTCGGCGTTATTTCCACGATCTCGGGTGGTTCTGTGATTGGCGCGTACTATGTCTACACGCCGGGCAAGCCATTTGACGAATTTGAAGCCGATATGCGTCGCCATCTGCGTTCCGGGTTCCAACGGAAGATCGCATTGCAATTACTTCGGCCCTTGAACCTACTCAAGTGCTCGAAGGGTTTCTTCGCGACTCGTTTCGCCGAAACGTGGGCAGGGGTCACGGGGAAGGAAATTAATTGCAAACGGGAATTCTCAAGGACGGACCTTTTTCGGCTTGTACTACAGCGGGATTTGTTCTCAGGGCTCACGATGAATTCGCCTCGGCGTGATGATGTCGAAGTAGTCATTGGTGCGTGCGAGT
>JANLTA010000072.1:0-5126 GCA_031362705.1 Gemmataceae bacterium
TCGTATATCGGCTGGTTGAATGTGGATGTGATTGTCGCGGCTGCACGGCCGCCCGGATCGGCAATCAAGGAATGCGGTGAGATAAGACAGGCGAATCCCATGGAGGCATGAGCCATGCGTAACCAGCTAGTGCTTCGGCTGCATGAAGATCTCTTGACGCTCGGACTTGGGAATGACGACGACGCCGCCTTCGGTGACCACAAAACCACGTTGGCGGTCGTGGTCGAGGTCGTAGCCGATCGAGCAGCCTTGCGGAATGATCACATCCTTGTCCACGATGGCCCGGCGGACGCGGCAATGTCGGCCAATCGACACCCGCTCGCCGAGGATCGATTCCTCGACGACGGCATAACTATTCACGCGAACGTTTTGACCCAGCACCGAGCGGCGAACATGGCCGCCGGAGATCACGCTGCCGTTGCACACCATGCTGTCGATGGCTTCACCGCGACGCACCGCACCGGGAAGACCCGGCTCGGCAAACACCGTCTTCGGCGGCGGCAGTGCCGCATGAACCGTCCGGATCGGCCAATCGGAATCGTAAAGATTCAACACCGGCTCAACGGCGACCAAATCCATGTTGGCCTGGTAATAAGCATCGAGCGTGCCCACATCGCGCCAATACGGCATCGCCTTGCGGTTGCGATCACGAAAGCGAAACGCATGGACCGGTTCACCGGCAGCAACCATGCCGGGGATCACGTTCTTGCCGAAGTCGTGCTGCGAATTGCTGTCGGCCGCATCCTGGCACAGCAACTCATACAACCGCTCGGCCGTGAACGCATAGATGCCCATCGAACCCAGGCAATGTCCCGGTTGATCGGCCAACTCCTCGGCCGTCTCGGGCTTTTCCTGAAAGCCCGTCACCAATCCGGCTTCGTTGGCTTGCACAATGCCAAAGTTGTTGCAATCGACGAGCGGCACGGCAATGCAACTAACCGACAGGCTAACACCCGCCGCGATGTGCTCGCGCAACAGTTCGCCGTAGTCCATCTTGTAAATGTGGTCGCCGGCCAGGATCAGAATGTACTTCGGTTCTTCCTTCTCCATCGAAATGATGTTCTGATAAATCGCGTCGGCTGTGCCTTTGTACCAATGCTCGCCGAACTGTTGCTGCGGCGGCAACACGTCCACGAACTCACCCAACTCCGGGCTGAGAAACGACCAGCCAAAGCGCAAATGCAAATCAAGGCTGCGGGCTTTGTACTGAGTGAGGACGAACATCCGCCGCAGGCCGGAGTTGATGGCGTTGGAAAGCGTGAAGTCGATAATGCGGTAATGGCCGCCGAACGGCACGGCAGGCTTGGCCCGGTCGCGGGTCAAGGGTTCGAGCCGCGAACCTCGACCGCCAGCGAGGATGAGCGTCAACACGTCGCGCATGGCGACAATTTACGCGGAAGTTCCCTTGGCGGCGACTTCGGCGTACACCTCGGCCCATCGCGCGGCCACCTCGGCGGGCGAATAACCGATCGACGTGTTTTGCCGGCCAGCTTCAATGAGTTGTTTTCGTCGCGCGGGATCATCCAAAATGGGCCGCGCGGCCTTCGCCAACTCAACAGGCTCACCGGGCGGAACCAACACACCGCATTGACCTTTGCTAAGCACCGCTGCCAAACCCGGCAGATTCGCAGCAATTACCGGCACACCGGCAACTTGAGCCTCCAGCGCGACTTGCTCGCCGCAACGCTTGCGGCTGGGAATCCAAACCATCTCGGCATTGGCCAACAGCGCGGGACCGTTGGCATAGTCGGTCAGAAAGTGAATGCGCTCCGAGGCGCCCGAGACGGAGCGAGCGAACTTTGTAAGGGCATCCAGATCCGGGCCTTTGCCGATGATAAGCAGGTGCAGTTCCGGGTAAACATACTTCAAGACATCAAACGCCCAGATCGCATCCTTGAACAAATGCTCGGAGTTCAATTCGCCCAAGCAAACAATGACGCGAGCATCGGCCGGAAGTTCGAGCGACTTCGGCCACGGTTGTGTCGGCGTCGGCGCGACGGCCAGCGGCACCATCGGCATCTGCGGGCCAGGTTCACCAGGGTCGGCCGTCAGCTTATCCACGCGACCGAGCAACAATCGATCCAGCGGATTCCACTTGGCACCGCGCTTGGCATGACTGACAAGCAGACGTGGCCGATGCGCCCGAGCCAACCGCAACGTGCCCAGCGACCGGGCCGCCGGCAAACGCCAGGTGTGCGCCAAATCAAACGCCTCATCCTTCAGCAACTTTTCCAACTCGAACAGGCACTTCACCGGCATATCAGCCGGCGACGCCAACTCGCGCAGCGGTATGCCGCACTCACGCAATTCACCGACCATACCGCCGCCGGCCCGCAACGCCGCGACGGCAACCTGATGCCCGAGCCGCACCAGTTCCGGCACCACAAGCCGCGCTTGTCGGCTCGCCGCGTTGAATCCAAAATCGGGAAGCAGCCAGAGGATGCGCACGTATTTATTCCGGGTTCAACTTCAGCGCGAATCCGGGAGAAGCGGACGAACAATCGAACCTCAGTATTGGCTTTGCGACCGCCAACTTCATGGCGTCAGCACCCCAATGTACGGGAGGTTGCGATATTCATCATTGTAATCCAGCCCATAGCCGATCACAAATTTGTCGGGAATCTCGAAGCCGACATAGTCCGGTTCCAGGTGTACTTCCTGCCGGCCGATCTTTCGGAGCAGCACGCCGAACTTCAGAGACGCAAGATGCATCGCATCCAGTTCCCTTTTCAAGTGCGCGAGAGTTTGGCCGGTGTCGAGAATATCGTCAATCACCAGAACATGACGGCCACGCAAGTCCGGCAGCAGATCCGATTGGACATGCAACTCGCCGGCCGTGGTCGCGGCGCCGCGATAGCTCGACGCCTGAATCAACGCAATGCGCAGCGGGAGATCCAATCGCCGCATCAGATCGGCCAGGAACATGAGGCTGCCGGTGAGCACGCCGACAATGGTTACGGGCTGATGACCGTAGTCGCCCATGATTTGCGCGCCGAGTTCATCGACGCGCTTTTGGATTTGTTCGGCATTAATGAGAACCTCCATCGCGGCCCTCCGGGTCGGTGGCGGATGCAGTCGTGAACCCCTATTGAACGTGAAATAGGGGTCCGGGGAAAGAAGGGTCTGCGAATTCCCCGCGGTTGGGGTGAGGCCATGCGGTAGCGCGTGAGTATTTTCCCCGTTTTGCGGTCATTCAGGGCTGCCGCGGTGTTAGACTAACTATTGGTGGAGGGCAGAACGTGGTAAGGAAAATGAAAGCAGGTCCGGGGCCGCTGACTTGGATTTTCAGCTTGGCGGGCCTCGGCTGCGCGGGGATCGCGGCCGCCGGGTTCATTATTCCGAAGAAAGGTGAGCCACCACCGAACAAGGCCACACCAATCGTAGCCGTCGTTGCCAAACCGCGTGCCGAAGTTGCAGCAGCGAATCCCGAACCTAGTGTGAAGCCGGCGATCGCCACCAAGAAACAGCGCGAGTTTGCCAACCCGACGACACCGCCACAACTGCCGATTGGCGCGGCCTACGATCTTGCCAAGACCATTGATGCACAAATCGATGCGGCGCTTTCAAAGGCGGCTATCACAGCTTCGCCACTGGCGACCGATGCCGAGTATCTTCGCCGCGCGTGCCTTGATCTCACCGGCAAGGTGCCGACGTATGAACGAGTGAATGCGTTTCTTGCCGATACGGATGTTCAGAAACGATCCAAACTGATTGATGAATTGTTGGATAGCAGCGACTTCGGCAAACACTTTGCCGCTATCTGGGCCGACATGCTCATAAAGCGCGATGCTGATACCAACCGTGGATTGAACACCGATGCATTTACCAAGTGGTTGGCTAAGGAGTTCAACGACAACAAGGGCTGGGACAAAATCGTCACGGAGTTGATGACGGCATCCGGCAAAGTCGAAGATTCACCGCAGTCATTGTTCGTGTTAGCCAACCAGGACAACAATCAGGTATCGCCGGCTAAGCTCACGGCCGCCACCGCCAACTTGTTCATGGGCCTGCAGCTGCAATGTGCCGAGTGCCATGTGCATCCGACAGTGGACACATGGAAGCAAGACGACTTCTGGGGCATGGCCGCCTTTTATGGTCACGTGAAATTCGAGCGTGATGGCGATAAGGTTCCGCGTGCGCCGATAGTTGCAGTCAAGGAAGTTGGCAAGCAACCGGAGCCAAGGGGTAAGGCCGCCAAACAAGGCGAGAAAGCTATCCCGGCCAACGATGTCATCGCAATCCCCGATCCAACCGATTCCAAGAAAACTACGGGCACGGCCAAGGCCAAGTTGTTTGAAGCCAACAAGCCGGCCAACCTCGGGACCAAAATCCCATATCGGCCGACATTGGCGGAATGGCTGACGTCACCGAACAATCCGTACTTCGCCCGCGCCACGGTCAACCGCTTCTTCGCCCACGTGTTCGCCCGCGGCTTGATCAATCCGGTTGAAGATATGGGCCCAAATAGCAAGGCCACGCATCCCGAACTGCTGGATGCTCTGGCCAAGAGTTTCGCCGCCAATCAGTTCGACGTAAAGTTCCTGCTCCGCGCCTACTGTAGCACGAACGCCTACAACCGCACCAGTAAGCCGAACGAAAGCAACCTTGAAGACGAGACACTGCTGAGCCACATGCCGGTGAAAATTATCGGCGCGCGGGAGTTGTTGGATTCCATCCAGTTGGTGACGGCCAAATCTGCCCCTCGCGAGTTGCAGCGGTTCCGTGAAAAGATGGCTCCAAAGGGTGTAACCGCCCCAGCCACCGGCGTGCGCTTCTTCGACAAACGCGAATACGAGGACGAGGCCACGGAGTTCAGTTATGGCATTCCGCAATTGCTCAAACAGATGAACACGGGAATGACCAATGCCAACGGCCCGGTCAGTCGTTTCGCGAAGCCTGGACGCGACCGTGCCGACGTGATCAACGACCTTTATCTCACCGCGTTGGGTCGGTCTCCAAGTTCCAGCGAGTTGGACCGCTTCGACAGGTTCGCGATAGGCCGAGACACGAACAAACTGTACCAGGACATCTTCTGGGCCTTGCTCAACAGCGCGGAATTCGTCTCGAACCACTAATCACCTCCCTCGCCCCTTGAGGGAGAGGGCCGGGGTGAGGGGTAAACTATC
>JANLTA010000090.1:0-2339 GCA_031362705.1 Gemmataceae bacterium
ACCCCCTCGCCAACAGCGACAAATGAGCTGACTCAACTGAGTTCGGCTCACAACAAAAGAGCGCCACACGCGCCCACCTCGAGTGTGGCAACAAGGTTGGCCGCCGCGGTCGCGGCGAGCGTGACCATTACCCCAAGTGCCAGCGGCATCCCCTTTCCAGCGCGTGGGAGTGCGCGCGGGCGGCTATGGGGGCGAGGGAGTTGATAGTGGTTAGTGATTAGTGGTCTGCGGATCGGGACCGCGGCGCTGGTGATTGATCGCCAGCCGAGAGTGTTCTTTGACAACTGAATTGCGGTGGCCCGGCGTGGGATCCAACGCCGGCAAATCCCATGAATTATGCATTGTGCAAAACGCCGGGTGCGATTATGGTCCCGCTCTGACCAAACAGGAGCATTGCGATATGAACATTCTGGGCTTTGTCGCGTTCGCCGGGGGTTTCAGCTTTGTCATGTGGACGCTGTCGAAGTTGATGACCGACCGCAATGATGCACCGGTGTCGTGAGTTGCCTTTTCTGCGACAAGTTACAGAAACTCGACGACCTGCCCGCCGCGGAGTTGGTCGCGCGGTTCGAGCATTCCTACGCGCTGTTGGGCCAGTACCAGTATTACACCGGCTATTGTGTACTCGCAAGTCGTGTCCATGCCGGCGAGTTGCATGAGTTGCCCGAAAGCGTGCGCCGTGGCTATCTCGATGAGATGCAACGGCTATCGCAGGCTATCGCCTCGGCATTTCACCCGCGCAAGCTCAATTGCGAACTGCTTGGCAATCAGGTGCCGCACCCGCATTGGCACATCATCCCGCGCTATGAGGCCGACCCGGACCATCTCAAGCCGGCGTGGCTGGCGATGGATCGTGCCGAGCGCGATTCGCAGGAACATACACGATTAGTTGGCTCGACCGATCGCTTGGCCATTGCGGACCGCATCCGCGCAGCATTGATTTGACAACTCGCAGCCGCACATCATAAGACAATTCTTCATGCCGCAACTTGATCATTGGCATCCGATATTGCTGTCGAAGGAACTGCCGGTGGGCCGCGCTGTCGGCGTGAAATTGGCGGGCCGTGACATCGCGCTGTTTCGGCCCGGACCTGGGCAAGTCGCTGGATTGGAAGATGCGTGCCTGCATCGCCGCATGAAGTTAAGCATCGGCAAAGTCGTCGGCGAGCGTTTGCAGTGCGTTTACCACGGCTGGAAGTTCGCTGCCGACGGGCAGGGTGAAAGCCCCGGCACTCCAAAGATGTTCGCGTGCGCCAACCGCTACGATGTGCGCGAAGCCAACGACATGATCTGGGTGAAAGCCCCCGGGACTGAGAAGCCGCTGCCGGCGCTGGAGCCGGGCGACTTTTACTATCTCGGCGTACTCGCGCACCGATTTCCCGTGCCGCTGGAAATCGTGATGGACACGTTCAGCGAGATTGAGCACACCGGTTTTGTCCACGACACTTTTGGCCAGGCTCCTGACCGGACCAACGAATGCGAGGTCACCTACGAATCCGGCGAAGATTTCGTCACTGTCCGCAATCGCGGTCCGTCCAAGCCGCCGGGTTCGTGGCTCGTTCGGCGTCTGATGAACTATCGTTCGTGGATGTGGTTCCATTCCGACTTCACGTTCCGCTTCGATCCGCCGCGAGTCGTTATCGATCATTGGTGGGCCGACCCGAAGGAGTCGAAGCGGCGAGCCATGTTCGGCTACCGCGTGCATCAGTTCTTCGTGCCGATTGATGACCGCACGGCTTGGTTGATGACATACACCTACGGCGCGGGCCGTTACCCGTTGCCGATGGGCGGCGGCATGGGCCTCGTGCGCCAGTATGTATTGCACAAGACCAGCCAGGAGATCGAAGCCGACATTTGGCTTTCCAACCACCTCGCCGACAAGGATCCCGGCATCGAAGGTATGAAGCTCAGCCGCTTCGACCGCGCCATGGGCCTGAATCGGGAACGCCTCAAGCGCATCTATTACGGGAACTAACCAAAAAAACTCACGTTGCCCAAATTGCGATGATGCGGCTATCATCGCGGCCGGAGAAGACTTGCGCGCGGCCGACGGAGCGAAAGGGCACCCGTGACGACCACATTACGAGCATTGACCGACCTGGTCGGCGGCGAACTGATCGGCGATGCAGACACCATCATCAACGCCGCCCGGCCCATTCGCGAAGCCGGGCCGAGCGACATTACTTTTCTCGAAAACACGAAGTATTTGCCACAATTAATAGCCTGTGCGGCAGGTGCCGCTGTCGTGCCTGCGGGTCTCGATATTCCCGGCAAGAACCTGATTCGTGTTACCAACCCGTTCACATCATTCATCGCCATCGCGCAACTGCTACATGGCC
>JANLTA010000171.1:0-2625 GCA_031362705.1 Gemmataceae bacterium
CGGAGTTTGTCAACCGCGTCGCAGTGTTTCATGTGAATGTGCTTTAGCTTTGTGGCGCATGCGTGGTTTTCAACGTTATCGATAGCTGTGGCATAAGTCTTCACAGCGACCAAAGCGCGTCGCAATAAAAGGTTCATGGACGCAATGTCGCTAAATTCCGTGCGGAAGGAATCGAACATTTCAATACGTTCATCGCCGGCAGGACGGGTCACAAGCACGTCGCACCCCACTTCGACTGGGCCGTCACTCCGATACGCATGAATCATGCCAACGTCGAATGGCTGCACGCCGGTGAACAGAAAAGCAGCGACCCCAAACGGATGCGCAGTCGTCTGCGCGTCGATCAGCGACTTGATGCCGGGCTGGATTGCCGAGAACTTCGGATTATGCGGGAGTTACCGCGTGTACTCGGCGTTGGCACGTGACATGCACTCCGAGTCGTGCTGCTTCGAAACCCACCCCTGCGAGTACATCATGGACACGATCAATTGCGATGCACCGGCGGTGGTCACGATGGAACTCGCTGACGAGACGTATGTGGTCGACGATCGGGCGCTGCGACGGCCATCGGATTGCGTGGGTGATCGCCTTCGACTGCTGTTGGCCTCCCATGGATTTGCCGCCAGTATGAACACGCGGTCGGTGAGCCAATCTCGAATTCCGAGTTGACGTGCGGTAGCGACTTTGTTCATGTTGTTATGTCGCTCCACACACTGCGGGTTAGCTGGCACTAGCTATTGGTCTTTCGGGCGAGATTTGATTGAGATTCCAGCCGCGTCGGCTTTTTTATTTGTATTGGCTTCAGAAACGGCTTGGCGAAAACGTATTTATGGAAGGATCGCTCACGTTCATCCAGGCGAGTATTTGATAAACAGCAGCGAGAAGGTAACAGGTCGTTGATACGAAATGTCAGTTCGCACTGAAGGATTGCGAACGGACGACCTGTGCCTGAGGAAGAACCAATGGATGATTCAGCATTGGCGGCTCGGCGCGAGCAAGCCAGACAGTTTCTTTCGAGTGGTGTCCACAGATGCATCTCTCTCACTCCGCGTGACGCGATGCTCATCATCGATCAGGCCCTATTATGGCGTGCCATGGTCAGCACAGAGCGCCAGGCTGTCAATCGAGCAAATGCATCACCCCCCTCGAATCGCCTGAGTGCCGTCGGGTTAAGTGAGTTCGAAATCCCCTGGGACTGGTTTCCTTCGATCCCAAGACGCAAGTTGTCGTGAATGTTGCAACTCACTTCCTTGCGTCGCTTTCCTGGAACACTTCGATTGGCAGTTTGTCTTTTGCGGGCGTTCGCTTCAACGTGACGGGATCGACATCAAAGAGTGCCAGCTCTTGTTCGAGGCGTAGTTTGCCGGCGGATAACGAGAAGCGCGATGTCGTGTCGAGGCCGCCGGGTTTGAATGTACCTTTCGTGCTGATGAAATCGACGTAGTCGACGGTGGATTCAATCAATTGCAGGCGACCATCGCTCATGCTCAACCGCACGCTGGTGAAGTTGCCGGTGGGGTCTTTGCCCTTGGCCGTGGTCGATACAAGTCGGCAGAAGCCGGCCAACGCCTTGGTGCTGCGCAGTTCTTTCACCTCGAATCGGTAAACGCGGACGCCGCCCCAGTCGCGGCCGGCCGAAGCTCGTTTGCCGTCGGCATTCATATCGTACAGCGTTGCTTTGGACACCGATGTCAGATCGAAGAGGAACCCTTCCGGAGTTTCGATCAAACCGGTGTACGTCGCCTGTTCTTCAGAATTCACTTCGACTTTACCACCGTCGATTAAGAACGTGGAGGCCGGGCTGGATAAAGATTTGTCGATGACATGCTTGCGCAAAAACTCGACGACCTGCGTGCGTTGCGATTTCGGCTCGTCGGCATGAGCGCGATTGGCGCCGAGGCAAACTAACAACATGGTGACGATGCTGGCGAAGTACTTGAGTCGCATGATTTACTCCTGTTTCATCAGTGTCCACGATTCGTTCTTTTTCTACCCGGCAACCATCGCATCGACGATGCGATGAGTTGGTCGTCCCCGGCCCGCATTTCCTGATTGCCGATCCGGGCGGCGTTAGTGCCGCGACAATCACGTTCACATTCAACCAGCCGATATACGACTCTCGCGATGATCCATGCTGGCGATGCCGGCTGTGCGCGCAGGCGTACACACAGGAAAAGCAATGCGGACGGGAACACACAAGTTGAAGTACACAACTCGTGACCGAGCCCCCCGAGCGGGTCGGCAAGCACAATCCTTCCTTTGCGGGGATCGTGAGGCGAATTCCCGTGCGGGGAGACCTAGGCATCTGGTTGTGTCAAAATTCGGTAGTGGCGCAGTTTGGTTTTCTTCGTGCTTCCTTTGTGCCCTTTGTGTCTTTGTGGTTGGTCTTAAGAACTCACCACAAAGTCACAAAGTGTACGAAGGAAAACACAAGGAAGATGGATTCATGTCAGACGCGTCGCTTCCAAACGCCGTGGCAAACTGAGACACTACCCCGCCAGCGACGTCATCCAATTCCGCCTAAAATTCGGTGTTACCAGTTTCGCCTTCGACATCGACGGCGGCGTTTCCGCGAACGACTTCGTGCAGTTCCGCCTACGCTTCGGCGGCTCAATCTGATTTGGC
>JANLTA010000296.1:0-3562 GCA_031362705.1 Gemmataceae bacterium
CCTGGCTGCGCGATACCCTCACAAAACTCCCCACCATCCCCACCGATCAACTCGCCACGCTGCTCCCCACCGCCGTGAATTAACGCTCAGTACCCCCCCACTCATTGAAAAGCTCGACCTGTCTTCGGCCGAACGGACACGACCAACGAGATTTCATCTTAGCGTCCCAGACCGTCGGCAGTCCAACTGCCACGCCCTTCTTCAGCCCAACGGGCTGAGAGCACTCAGCCCTGGGTAATACCCCAGGGTTCGGGCACACCAATACTCACCAGCCTGAAGGGCCGGGCAAAAACTATCTCAGCCCTCAGGCTGATTTGGAAAAAAAAGGGTACAATAAATTTTATCTCCGCGTGTGAGTCTGAACTGATGCCGTGCTTAAGTATTCTTTGTCAACCTCGCATGCCTGGGCCGTGATGTACATTTGGTACTATCGCCGATTTCATTGCAAAAGATCAATCACTCTAGCCGGTCGGTTTTCTTAGGCATCTTCTTTTGCTCGCTAACCAGGCGTCGCTCAACTTTCTTTGCATCTTCTGCGGCTGGAAGTGCTTCCGGAACAATGCCCCGCTTAATCAGGAGCTTTCGCACGTCCGAGTTGTTCTTGACATGTTCGTTAGTAATCGCCATTTCGGTGTGATGACTCTTGTCCTTGATGTTGAAGTTGGTGATTTCGTTTGCAAAGTCTTTGGCTTTGATCGTGATGGTAGGCAGGAAGTCAGCCAGGGCGCGGCCCTCTGGAACATTGAGTTTTTTCTTCATGTCCTGCGTTGTCCGCCCATCAAATAGCGCCTTGTCGCCTTTGCTTCGAATCCGGCCGAAAGTCTCGTTGTTGTGGAGCCGATCAAAAATAATTCCAGAGAGTTGTTTTTCTGATTCGGTCAATTTCTTTCTGGCACAGATACGCTCGGCATCTGCCAATCGACCCTCGACGAGCTCTTGTTTTCTGGTTTGTACAGCAAAATATGCCTGAGCGAATGCAATCGCTTCTTTCTCAGGACTGCCGTTCTGCGCGATCAGGTAGCAGGCGTACCGAGTCAGGGCAATATCCTCGATTTCTCGGGATGCTCCTGATCCAATATCTACCATTTTCGTCACATGCCGAAAATGGTCCTGAGGGTCAAAACCCGCTGTGGTACAAGAGGTTATGGCTTTGTCGATTACGTTCTCGAAGCTCTCCCATCGCGTATAGCCATGCAGCATTTGCAAATCGCGGGCGCACCAGAACTCAGTTCCGGTTTCTTGGTCCTTATTGACCATGTCCTCGAAGCTACAGTGCAATCGTGCGACGATTTCCTTATCCATTGCTGACCCTGCCTAAGAGGTTCACGATCGAAACGCTGGCCACAACGGCCTCGACCGTACCCGCAGTTTTACTTGACACCGGCCCCTTAGGCGAAACAATTCCGCGATACCTTTTCGACCAATTCAGCCACACTCCAAACGTAGTCCATAATCTCATTCGCTGCCGCTGGCATGGTGCTGAGTGATGAGTGAACCCGGCAGAAGTTGTAGTAGGCGAAGTGCAGCGCAATCGCCGCTTCGTGGTACTGCCATTTCTTGCTGTATGCATTCGTCAGCCGCGTCAGGCGACGCAACGACATGCGCATTTGGAGATTTTGCCGCTCCGCGTGGCTGGTACAAATTCGTTTACCTCGAGTGTAGCAACATGATTGGCCGCCGAGGTCGCCGCTAGCGTGACATCACCCCCAAGTGCCCGCAGCTATCGCCTTTCCAGCACGTGAGAGTGCGCGCGGGCGGGTATGGTGAGCGAGGGAGTTAGTTGTTGGGTGGCAGGTACGGGAAATCTTGTTAACGCATGTCGCACAACCCATGCGTTGCCATTCGCTGCACCTCGCCGTAACTCTCCACTATCTAAGGCCAGCGCGCATACGACGCAATCATCACGGAGGCTCCAGTGGATACTGACTTATCGCAACTGTTTGACTCTAATAAGGCCTGGGCCGCGGAGATGGACCGGCGGACGCCCGGCTTCTTTTCCAAGCTGGCTCATCTACAAACTCCGGAGTATTTGTGGATTGGCTGTGCGGATAGCCGAGTGCCGGCCAATGCAATCGTCGGACTATTGCCGGGCGAGCTTTTCGTACATCGCAACGTCGCCAATGTCGTCAGCCATACCGATTTCAATTGCCTGTCGGTATTGCAATACGCCGTCGAGGCGCTCAAGGTCCGGCACGTCATCGTCTGCGGGCATTACGGCTGCGGCGGCGTTGTCGCGGCCCTGAAAAATAAGCGCCTCGGTTTGATCGATAACTGGCTGCGGCACGTGCAGGACGTTCAGGAAAAGTACCGCGGCCTGCTCCAGGCGGTACCCGAAGGAGCAGCACGCGAAGATCGACTCTGTGAACTCAATGTGATCGAACAGGCGGTCAACGTGTGCCAGACCACAGTCGTGCAAGAAGCCTGGAGTCGCGGCCAAGCGTTGACCGTACACGGTTGGATTTATCGACTCACGGATGGTCTACTGCACGATCTGGGTCTGTGCGTGTCGAGCGACGCGGGTCTACATGCCTACTATGACGCGACCCAGGGCGACGTGCATCTTCCCGTACCGCGCGGCTAATACATTGGGCCGAAGAGGATGCTGACGTGATCGACTATGATCCGCACAGTTGGCGCGAACATTTGTTGGACATCAAAGGGTCGGTCCTGCGCCGTGTCGGACCACGTTTGCTTCTCGTGGCTGCGTGGGCGGGCATCGTTGCGCTGTTCGATTATTATCAAATCGTGTCCATGCGCATCCCATCGATTGCGCATTCACTCGTCGGCGTCGCGCTGGGACTCTTGCTCGTGTTTCGCACCAACGCTTCTTACGACCGCTACTGGGAAGGCCGCCGACAATGGGGAGCCATCGTCAATGCCAGCCGCAATCTGGCCCGCGGAGCATCGGCGCTGATATTTGAATCGCCGGAGTTGAGCAACCGCGTCCGCGACTGGACGGCCGCCTTCCCCCATGCGGCCATGCACCGATTGCGCAATGGCAATGGCGTCGGTGCGGCCGCGTTGTGGTTGCCGGCAGAAGAAGTGGACCGCACGCGCGAGATCAATGGGCCGTTGTTTGTCGCCACGCAGATCAGCATGGCACTTGCTGAGGCCCGACGTGGTAGTGCGTTGACCGATCAAGAGCAACTGTTGATGGATACTCAGGTGGCCGCACTCATCGACGCGGCCGGGGCCTGCGATCGCATCCACAAAACGCCGTTGCCGTTCGCCTACGTGGTCCACCTGCGCAGTGCCCTGGTCCTTTACTGCATCACGCTGCCGTTCGCAATGCTCCCCGAGTTTGGCCCCGGCGAAATCGTGGTGACCCTGTTTGTGTCATTCGTGCTGCTGGGCATCGAAGAAATTGGCGTGGAAATCGAGGATCCATTCGGCACCGACGCCAACGATCTGCCGCTTGAAGATTTCTGTGCCACCATCGAACGGGATGTGCGGCGAGACATGAGGAAGGTATCCTGAACGCCATCCAAACTACAAATTTGTGTTCGTGGCCCTACTTCCCTTCAATCTTCTTCACCGCTTCCGTGGCTGCTTTGCGGACGAG
>JANLTA010000367.1:0-1977 GCA_031362705.1 Gemmataceae bacterium
CTCTACAACTCCGCGGGCGTGGCGCTCGGCAACGAGTTCACGATTGCCGCGCCGAGCAGTGGGTCGACGACGCCGCAGGTCGCGGTGGATGGCGACGGCGATTACACCGTAGTCTGGAGCGACACGAATCAACTGGACATGAACTACCGCCGCTACAACAGCGCGGGGGTCGCGCAGGGCGCCGCCGCGAGCCTGACGGCGCCGTTCCTGACGCCGCATTACGACGCTGCCATCGCGCTCGACGGCGACGGCGACGGCCGGGCCGTCTTCACCTTCGAAACCGGCGGCCCCGCCAATCCGGATATTTTCACTCAGGTACTCGGCGGGAACAACAGCCTGATCACGACCGGGCTGCCGAACAAAACCATCTTCGAGGACGGCACCACCTCCGTGAACGTGACGGGGGCATTCAGCGACCCGAACAATCCGTTTTCGACGATTACTTACAGCATCGTGGGCAACACCAATCCGGCCCTGTTCAGCACCATCGTGTTCGACGGCGCGAACTTCAATTTCACCACGGCCACCAACGCCGTCGGTTCGAGCGTGATCACGGTGCGGGCGCTGGTGATGGCGACGGGCTTGTATGTGGATGCCTCGTTCGCGGTGATCGTGCAGCCGGTGAACGATCCGCCGACGTTCGTGAAAGGCAACGATCTCATCAACGTGATCAACGCCGTGCCGCAGACGGTGCCGGGCTGGGTGACCGGCATCACCGGCGGCGGGCCGTTCGGTACGGTGGAGTTCGCCGATCCGGTGACGTTCGAGATCGTGAGCAACTCGAATCCGAGCCTGTTCACGACCGCCCCCGCGATCAGCAGCACCGGCACGCTGACGTACGCCCCCGCCGTCGGCGAATACGGAGCCGCGGTGATCCAATTACGCGCCCGAGACAGCGGCGGCACCGCCAACGGCGGCATCGACACGAGCGCAACGCAGACGTTTGCGATCACTGTGGACCCGACGAATCCGGCGAACCGGCAGTTTGGGTTGCAATCGAACATCGTGATCGCCAATACGCAGACCAATCCGGCAATTGCCATCGACGCGGCGGGCAACCGGGCCGTGGTCTGGCAGGATGCCAACGACATCGTCGGCCAGATTTATGCCCCCGGTGGCGTGCCGGTCGGTTCGAGTTTTGTCGTCAACCAGGCGACGACGCTTTTTGAACAAGTGCCGGCGGCGGCATTCGACAAGCAAGGCAATCTCTACGTCACCTGGAGCGCCGGCGTCAGTTTCCCGACCGACATCTACTTGCGCAAGTTCAATCAATTCGGCGTGCCAATCAGTGGCGATTTGAAAGTCAATTACGACACCGCAACGCAGACGCGGACCTCGCCGGACATCGGCATCGACAACGCCGGGAACGTGCAATTGACGTGGGAGGCCGGGGGCTTGACTGGCGATGCCGATGGTCGTGGTGTCGCCCGCAACGGTTTCGATTCCGACCTGAACAAGATTCACGCCAGCGATCTGCTCGTCAACACGACAACCCTTTCCGACCAGACCGAGCCGAGCATTGCCGTGAGTCCCGACGGCCGTTTCGTCATCGCGTGGCAGAACGGCAACGGCGCGGCGGGCAAGATCGCCTACCGGTTCTCCAGCGACGCCGCCGAGACCTTCATCGGAGCGACCTTCGCGGAATATCCGGATGTGGCGGCAGACGCCGATGGCGACTTCGTCATCGCCTGGAACCAGGCCGACACCAGCGACATCAAAGCCCAGCGGATCAATCGCCTCGGCCTGATGATGGGAGGCCAATTCACGGTCAACTCTTACACGACCGGCACGCAGATCCTGCCGAGCGCGGCGATGGACGCCGACGGCGACTTCGTGATCGCCTGGAGCGGCGAAGGCAGCGGCGATAGCGTCGGCGTCTGGCAGCAGCGTTATAACTCCGCCGGTGCCGCGGTCGGCAGCCAACAACGGCTGAACGCCACCACGGCCGGTTCGCAGCAAGTGCCCGTCGTCGTCATG
>JANLTA010000385.1:0-3461 GCA_031362705.1 Gemmataceae bacterium
CCTGGCTCTGCTGGTCATCGCGGCAGATGACTCCATCATGCCACAGACGCGCGAACATCTGGAGATTCTGAAGCTGCTTGGCTTGCGTCATGGAGTGATTGCCTTGACCAAATGCGACATGGTCGAAGCAACGGCCCGTGAAGTCGCCGCGCTTGAAATCCGCGAACTGGTGGCCGGCAGCTTTCTTGCCGATGCGCCGATCATTCACACTTCCGCCAACACGGGTCAGGGCGTTGAAGAACTGAAGGCAGCACTCATTGCAGCATGTCAGGCACTTCGACCATCAAATATACAAAACCAGGTTCACGATGCGCCGTTTCGCCTCGCCATCGATCGAGCTTTCGTCGTGCAGGGTGCCGGCACCGTTGTCACCGGCTCGGTGACGAGCGGCTCCGTCCGTGTTGGCGATGAGTTGGATTGGTTGCCGCGAGGCGAACGGGTTCGTGTGCGGGCGTTACATCATCACGATGAACCGGTGCAGGAAGTGAGTCGCGGCATGAGGGCCGCACTGAATCTGGCCGGGGTCGATCATCACGATGTCGTGCGCGGACAGGAAGTCGCCGAGCCGGGGTATTTGGCTCCCTCCAAGTGCATGACTGTGAACGTAAAGGCTTCGAGCGATGTGAGGCGGCCATTGAAGCACCGCAATCACGTTCGGCTGCACATCGGCACGGCTGAGGTAATGGCTGTGCTTTCGCTGCTTGACCACGACGTATTGCCGCCCGGCGAATCGGGATTGGGTCAGCTGTTTCTCGAAGAGCCGGCAATGGCAGTGTGGGGGCAGCCGTTTGTGCTGCGCGAGTCATCGGCCGCGACGACGCTTGGCGGCGGTCGCATTGTGCAACCCCTTGCCCGCAAGATTCGCCGCCGTGATGACGGTGCATTGACCCGACTGAAATGGCTGGAAAGTGACAAAGCCGGCCAGCGAGCGCAGGCCGTCGCTTGGGCACACGGACTTAACGGCGTTACCGCGACTGACCTGGTGCGTGAGTCGGGCATAGGGCCAACCGAGACTGCCCACGTAATCGCGGAACTGAAGCAGCAAAAAGAACTCATTGAACTCGCTGGCCGATCAGTTCATGCCAATGCCATGGCCGAGTTGCAGGATCGTGTGCTCGAAGTGTTGGCCAAAATGCATGGCGAGAAGCCATTGGTATCAGCCCACGAACGATCTAAGGTGTTGGCTACGCTGGACTACCTACGTGAAGACAGCCTGGTCAACGAGGCAATTAGTCGTCTCGTCGAACTGCATCTGGTTGTCGTCAACGGCAAACGCATCGCGCGGGCGGACTTCAAGCCAAAGCTGTCCATCAATCTACAGCGACTGCTGGACAAAATCGTAGCAGCGCATGTCGAAGCGGGCTTCCAACCTCCGGCACCGGCCAGTTTTGTCAATCAAGCTGGTGGCAACGCCGGGAGTCTGGGCGATGTATTCGACGTGGCCCTGGCCGAGGGGCTGCTCGTGAAAGTAACCGACGACATCTATTTACACGCCGAGGCCGAGGCAACGATGCGGCAGAGGATTTCCGATAGACTGAACGCGGGAGGCCCGGGCCTCACAGTAGCGGACATCCGCGACATGTTGGGCACTTCCCGGAAATACGCTGTGCCACTGTGTGAATATCTCGACCGGATCGGTGTCACGCGGCGAAACGGCGATTTGCGGGTGCTGGCGCAAGAATCCGCCAGGACAGGCGAATAAACTCTGTCACGACTATTTCGGAGGCTACCATGGGTACAACTGTAACGTCGCCACAGTTTTGGGAGCAGGCGCCGGGGCTGGCGGCCATCGTCTTTATTTTTGGCGGCGGTGCGCTGGTGGGCTTGATAGCCGTGATCGCCAACGCCTGGCGCGGCAACCGTGAAAGCGAACGGCTGGCGATCCTTAAGCAGCAAATGCTTGACAAGGGCATGTCCGCTGACGATATTGTCCGCGTCATGGAATCCGGCAAGTCCGAGTAGCTCACGCCTTGAGCCGTGCTGAGAACTTCTTACGGAACTTCGCCACTTTCGGGTTGATCACCGCCTGGCAATAGCCGGCATCCGGATTGGTGCGAAAGTAGCCTTGATGATACTCTTCGGCTTTCGTGAATTCAGAGATCGGCGATAGTTCCGTGACGATCGGTGCGCCCCACGCTCCTGATTCACTCCACAACTTGATGGCCTCCAATGCCTGCGACTGCTGCTCGGGTGAATGGTAATAAATTACGGATCGATATTGCGTTCCGCTATCCGCGCCCTGGCGATTCAATGTTGTCGGATCGTGCATGGCGAAGAAAACATCCAGCAATTCTCGGAATGGGATTACCGCCGGATCAAAAGTGATTTGCACAACCTCGGCATGACCGGTACTGCCCGAGCAAACCTGTTTGTAGTCCGGTTTCTTGACGTGCCCGCCGGTGTAGCCAGACTCGACTTTGGCGACACCGGTGAGCTGCTCGAACACCGCCTCCAGACACCAGAAACATCCACCACCCAGCGTCGCAACTTCGGTCGTCATCGCATCACTCTTGCTGTGTCGGGCACAGTTGAGATGATATGGATGCGCTAAGGGTTACGGGCTTAACGACTGGTCCCATTGGTGACCGCCCGTGGCGGCGGCCCCTGTGGCAGTCCACCCGGAGCCGGCGGCATCGTCTGCGGAAATCCCTGGATCGGCGGATTCGTGGAGCCAGGCGGCGGCACGAAGTTCCCCTGTGGTGCAAAAGTCCCCGGCTGGGGATAACCCTGCGACGGTGCCATACCACCCGGCGTCATCGGATAACCGCCCGACGCATCGCCACCCAGATACGGCCCTTCGAGCCCCGATGGCACACTCATTTCCGGACCTGTTGTGCCACGCATCCGCTGAAACAACGTCGGCCGATATGGATTCGATTGGCAGCCCGCCAGCGACATCAACCCAAGCACCAGCAACCACGTTTTCCGAGTCATCGCAATACCTCGCGCCGGCGGATTCCCGCCACGTACTACTCTTCCCGCTAAACTTGAGTGCGACAAATCGGAATTGTAAAAAATACACGCCGACCACGTCGTCCGCCGGATGTGGGTAAGCTCTTCCAGTCAGGGAAACAGGTATGGCCGTTACGAATGTTACTTCTTGATCGAATGCACATGCTAGCCGTTTCGCTGCGCCGCTTCCTCTTCAATTGCAATGAGCTGACTGTCTTTCCAACTCGCGGGTTCCTCAATCGGTTCCGTGTGGATCGTCACCTCGGCATCGGGCATGGCCTTCGTAATGGCATCGCCGATTTGATCCGCGTAAGCATGGGCTTGCCGGACGCTCAATAATCCCGGCACGAGCAGGTGAAAGTCGATGAAGGTGCGCGAACCGGCTTGCCGCGTACGCAGAGCGTGGAACGTGCAGCCCGTTGGCAAATTGGCGTCAATGGCTGTGCGTATTTTCACCTGATCGCATGGCAATAGTGCGCGATCCATCCTGGCGGAGAGCATCCTGCAGA
>JANLTA010000251.1:0-5035 GCA_031362705.1 Gemmataceae bacterium
GTGAGCGTTGCGATCGTCGCCGAGCTTCTTCTTTTCGTCAATCTTCCACAAATGCAACTTGCCGTCGGCGCTGCCAATCGCCGCGATGCTGAGATCGGGACTGAACGCCAAGCACTGCGCTTGTCCGCGACCCTTCTGTGCGATCACCTCTTCGGTCGCACCGGTCTCAATATCAAATCTTGAGATGGTGTAGGACACATCCTCGTCGTTGGTCGTATCCCGGTGTTGCCAGGCGAGAACTCGCTTGTTGTCGGGATAGACGGCCAACACGTTTACACGGAACTCGTTGGTATCGAAAACTCGAAGATCCTTGTTGATGGTCGCATCGAAGCAGCGGATCCGGCGGTCTTCCATCCACATGGCAAGGCGAGCTGCATCTGGCGATAGGGCCAGCGTCCGCACGCTGGCATTGACATTGGACAACACCCGCGGCTCACGGCCATTGGCCAAGTCCCACACGATCGCAGTACGGTCGTAGCCACCCGATGCCAATGCACCGACCCCAGCGGCAATGGCCGTCGCGCCGCGAGTATGACCGCTGGCAATCGAATCGGTGGGATTAGTTTCCAGCGACCACACGTGAATCTTGCCGGCCGCATCGGCTGATACAAGTGCGCCCCCGGTGCGACTCAGTGCCACATCCGTGACCCATTCGCCGTGTCCGCGAAAAGACTGCAACTCCGTGCGATTGTTCAGATCCCACACTTTGACGATGGTGTCGGCCCCGCCGCTTGCCAGCAGTTTGCCATCGGCACTAATACTGATGGCGCTCACCGGCCCGGAATGCCCGCTCAACACGAGCAATGGCTCCTTCGCCAATGGCGCGGCAATCTTCCAGACTTTGACTTGGCCTTCGCCGCCACAGGTGATGACTCGTTGGCTATCCGGCGTGAAGAGGACTGCGGCCGCCCCGCCCGAATCATGGACACGGCCGGTTGCAAGCTCTTTGTTTTCAGCAACATCCCAAAGTTTCATCATGCCATCGACGGACACCGACGCGATCATGTTGCCATCCGCACGCCAGGCGATGGCTGATACCGCCGCATGATGTGCGGCCCCGGTAACAACAGGCGTGCCGTTTGCTTGATCAATGATGCGCACCTTGCGATCGGCACCGGCCACCGCGATACGCCGACCATCCGGTGCGACGGCCAAGGCCAGCCCGGCCGCTTCCAGTTCCGCAATGGTGCGCGGTTGGCCACTGGTCATGTCCCATGCACGCACCGTCTTGTCGCCGCTGGCCGAAAACAATCGCTGACCATCAATCGACCACATCACTGCGGTAATCGCGGCAGTGTGTCCAGTCAAAGCGCGAAGCTCCTTGCCGCTCGCTGTTTCCCAAACACGAACTATACGGTCCTCACCACCAGATGCCGTGCGTGTGCCATCGGGGCTGATTGCCATAGTCCACACGGGGCCTTTATGACCAGCGAACAGCGCCGATGGCGCCGTCGGTGCCAAATCCCAAAGTCGCACCGACTGATCGTCGGCGACCGATACAAGTCGGTTGCCATCCGGCGAGAACTCAATCGCGTTGACTTTTTCGGTGTGGCCGAGCAAAGTCCGCAATCGTTGGCCGGTGCCGACATCCCAGAGACGGATACTCTTATCGCGACTGGCCGTCGCCAGCGTTTTCCCGTCCGGGCTATAGGCAACGCAAGTCACCATATCGGTGTGGGCACCGGCTCCGACAATCTCCCGCCGCGTCACACCGGGCGCCTCAGATTTGTCGCCGCCTGTCAGGGCGTATATTTTTGCGAATTTCTCGCCACACGCTGCGATGGATTTACCATCGGGCGAAATGCGCACGCCATAGCCCGGGGCACCGTTGGTGATCTTCATGTCAAGCAGCTTTTCGCGACCAGCGCCGACATCCCATACCGCCAGGCCACCATCGCCGGCGACGGCTGCTACCATGTTCCCGTTAGCGCACCACGTGACATATTCCACTGCCGCATTGAACGGTCCCAGCGCGTACGCCTCTTTGCCGTTCTCCATATCCCAAACGTGAATCGATCGATCCTCGCCGCTGGCCGCGACCTGATTGCCTGCGGGTTGCACCGCCAACGACTTGACATTTCCCGCCGTGGAAGTGATCGACTTAACATCCGCACCTGTCCCAGGATCCCAGATGCGAATCTCTTTGCCGCCAGCCGAGACAATCTTGCCGCTTGGCAGGAATGCGACAGCTTTGACCCATTCCGCGTGCCCGGCATAGTCGCGAATCATGCGGCCATTGTTCATGTCCCAAACACGAACTCGCGCATCGCGGCCAGCACTGGCAATCAGCGAGCCATCCGCATTCCAGGCCACGGCGGAAACCCATTCACCATGTTTCAAACGCGGACTGCCGAGCAAACGGGCCAGATGCAGAATCGGCACCGGCAGCGTCGGCGGCAATCGCCACCGCGCTTCGCGAAAGAAACGGTCCGCGTCCGCATTGCGCCCCGCTTGCATCGCCTGTTCGCCTCGCCGCGCAAATTGATCGGCGCGTTCCAATGGAAACGTCGGCATGATGCGACTGCCAGCGGATTCAACCGCCGCCTGCCGCTCCGCGCGAAACTTGGTGGCCATTGCATTCGGGTCTAGTTGTGCCGCCGCGGAAACAGCAAAGACGATGCCCGCGACCAAACCCGCTAGCAGTAAACGCAACCGCATACAACAATCCCGCGATGAATAATACCTTCTGCGAGTATACGGCAGCCTCAGACAAGATCATAGGTAACAAGTCACGATGAGTGGCGTGGTCACAATAGCGATGAACCATTATCAATGGCCGGAGTGATAGCGACCAAAAGTTTGAAGCCCCCGCGGCAACGCATGAGCCGGGCGCGGTGGGCGTATTTGCTGATGTTCGGTAGCGCGATAGCGTTTGCCACCATGAGCGCGTGCGCCAGCGCTCTGAAGACTCACTGCGATTGGCGACTCGTTGCAGCCGCGCGGGCCGCGTTGGCATTTGTGGTCACCTGGCCCATCGCAAAGGCGCTCGGCGTGCCGATCATCTGGCGAGCACCACGCACATTGTGGATGCGGAGCATCGTCGGCAGCATCGGCATGGTTTGCACGTTTTTCGCGCTGACGCATCTGCCCGTCAGCGGCTCAGTCACGTTGCAAAACACGTTTCCGCTGTGGGTGGCACTTTTGAGTTGGCCGGTGCTGGGTGTACGACCAACCGCCGGTTCATGGCTGGCGGTGGCTACCGGCTTGGCCGGCATCGCTATGATCGCGCTTTCCAACACTCATTCAGAACGAAAGGTCGATCATGTGGAGTTGGCAACGTTCCTCGCGCTTGTCGGTTCGTTGACGGCGGCCATTGTGATGTTAGGCCTGCATTGGCTCCGTGGAGTACACCCGCTGGCCATCGCCGTCCACTTCGGCGGCATTTCCACAATCGCATGCACCGCATACATGGTGATGACAATTTGGCTCGACCGGCCATTGGACGCATTCGCGGCCAATGACGTCACGACCTGGTTGCTATTGGCCGGCATGGGCGTATTCGCCGCTCTCGGACAGATTCTCATGACAACGGCATTTCAACACGGCATGCCGGATCGTTTGTCCGTGATTGGCCTGAGCCAATCCGTGTTCGCACTCGGCTACGATTTGTTGCTATGGAATCATCCCGTGGACGGTTGGCTCATCGGCGGCATGATCGCCGTGCTGGCGCCGGGAGCATGGCTGGTCGCACATCGATCCAGGTCCGGATCAAAAGATAAAGCAGTAGTTATCGCCGATATGCCGGTGTGATATACTGATGTGTATTGGAGGCGTTTGATGAGTGTGATTAACACATTGCCGGGGCCGGTTTCTGCACCCGCCGTCAACAGTGCGCTGCGCTACTCCGTCGCGGAATACCACCGGATGATTGACGCCGGCTACTTCGCAGACAATGAACGTGTGGAGTTGATCGAAGGTCGACTGGTAAACAAAATGCCGCGCAATCCACCTCATGATGGCACGTTGTTCACAACGCAAAAATGCCTGTTTCGGCTTGGACTGGTAGGATGGGACGTGCGTATCCAATCCGGGGTCACGTTGATCGACAGTGAACCTGAGCCCGACTTGGCAGTAGTCCGCGAAGATGCCAACGATTACAAAACCAGGCATCCCGGCCCCGCGGATGCCGGCTTGGTGATCGAGGTCGCCGATTCGTCGTTGGCGTTCGATCGCGGCGACAAGTGTCGCATTTACGCACGCGCCGGGATCGTGACCTATTGGATCATCAACGTTGTCGATCAACAAATCGAAGTTTACGAATCGCCAAGCGGCCCAACTGCCAATCCCAAGTACGGACAACGAACAGATTATGTGGTCGGTGACCGCGTGGCAGTTGTTCTCGATGGAGTAACCGCCGGCACCATTGCCGTCGCTGACATCTTGCCTTGATTCACGACGCCAGCCGCCGACTCGGAGTTGTCGTTTTTGGCCGCACGCCCGGGTCGTGTACAGTCACCGTTTTGTAGCCGCGGTACATGAGCATGGCTTTGCGGTAGCCCGGCAGTCGCAGCTTGAGTTTGCCTTCACCGCTCAATTCCATGATGGCCGCGGCCCACAGCAACAATGCTCCAAATGCGGCGAGGCCAACATCCCGCGCAGCTTCCAAGCCGGGAATACGTGGTAACAGTTGCGTGAAGAAGACTATCACCAAAGCACCCGCCAATGCAGGCCGGACACGCTGACCGTTGACCAAGTGCGCAGCAATGAGTGACACCACCAGTGGGATCAGCAAGACAAAGTAGTGCAGGTGACACACCGGGCTGGAGAGCAACATCGGTACGAACAGGCCTGTGAGTGCCAGCGCTTCCCGTTGCGGCTCTTTTAGGTTTGACCGCGAGCCGGCAACCAGGGTAACAATCGTAAGCAGCCCGCCCAGGAAGACGTGCAGAATGCGCGTCGAAGCATCTGCCGTTGTGGGGCGCGTTGCCCGTTCGAGATGTCGGATGTTGTGGATTGCGCCCTGAAACGATTGGTTGTCTGTCGCGGTCATGCCGAGTAGTTCTTTGCCGCGATCCGATTCCGTTCCCTCGGAAAC
>JANLTA010000460.1:0-12819 GCA_031362705.1 Gemmataceae bacterium
GATGAGGTCGAGAGGGATGTCGCGAGATTCGGTATCCAACAGGCTCTTCATGGCAACCTCGACGAAGGATGGGCATTTGTGCCGTCAGTCGCCAAGTTAACCAATTGGCCGAAAGTCCCTCATAACACTTGCTTTTCACTATCGTTCAATAACTTTCTCTAACTAACAGAAACTTTCACTTCTAATGCCGCGACCTGTTTACTGTGCGAACGGAAAGGCAATAATCGCGGCACGCATCCGCAAGGGCGGTTGGACTCAGGCCAAGCTCTCTGAGGAGTCGGGTGTTTCGCAAATGACCATTATCCGAATGGAACACAACGACACGGCACGCTATTCGAGTTTTGTTCTTGTCGCCGACGCCTTAGGAGTTGCAATCGAGGCCATTGTTCGAGAACACGATCCCGAAAAGAAATATGTCGTGGAGTTCAATCTTCCGGAGCAACAGTTTACATCTCTAAAACACGCACTCAGGCAATTGAAAAAGGGCCTTAAGCTGGCGGGCATAGAGCCACAGAATTTAGCCGTTCGAACAGGTAGCATCATCGTTCGGTACGAATGCGACTTTGGGGATATTGCTAGTTTGGCAAACCGTGGTGGTGTATTCCAAAAGAGGGAAAATCCCTTGCTGAACAACAAATGGTCGCTCTTGCGTAAACTACAAATATTGCTGCCGCAATTCAGTGTTTTCTATCATGAGGTGAATATTGAGTGCCCCCGCCCAATTCTGGCCACGACTCCAGCTACGTACACGCCAGCTGAATGGGCAGCAGCGGAGTCATTGGTCTCGGCTTATATAGACCCCATATATTGGATGTTTATTGATCTCACACAAGAACGCTTGGGTACATTTCAATGGAGTGAACAGAGACTGCTACGGCTAGCTCGGATGTTCTTTTGGTTGTGGCTGATTAAGGCAAGTCGATCCAATCCTGTCGTGAAATACTCCTACCAAGGTGTGTTGGAGAGCTACGAGGCCTTACTCGCTGGGTTTCTTGAAGATCATCTATCACAACAGAGGAGGCTCGACACATCGCAATGAGGCTCTTAGTTCGTGCAATAGCCACTTGACCTGTTCATTTTTCTAGGCTACCGGTCGATATTGGTTGGTGCGGGGTGGAGCAGCCCGGTAGCTCGTTAGGCTCATAACCTAAAGGTCGCATGTTCGAATCATGCTCCCGCTTCCAGCCATCAACCCAATGGCAGGAGGTAGTGTCTCATTTTGATCGTTAACGCCTTTTTAGGGCCTATCGATCATAATAGCACTGACACTCACCCACGCGATGCGAAGTATTTCATGCCCCACAGAAAAAAACCGTCTGACAAGTCAACCGCAAAACCTCGGTCGCTTACCATTGAACTCACGCTCGACGAGCCCAATGCAAAACGGTTCCTAGAACTGATTGCTGATGGAACCTTTGCCAAGAAAATGAAAGCAGTGGGTATTGGCGGGCCACGACGGGTAACCCTTCAAGAGCCTGGTGGTAAGGTCAAGGACTGGCGGCAAACCGAGATAGGTCGGCAGATTGAAGAAAAAAACGATGGGATTACCGGCCCTTAGACTACGGAACCGCACGATTCTTTGTCACGCTTGAATCAAGTGCCATTTCTGTTGCTCTTTGATTCATTCCAAAGTATGGCTGCCCGCTTGACGAACATCCGTAAGCCCGATGCCGCCCAAGACCAGAACCCCCTCGTTATTTGACCAAGAATTCATTGAGGCCAATCGCCATGCAATACAAGACGATCATCATGGAACTTCTGGAGAACCAACCAATCCAGGAAAAGCTTCGTCAGGAACGCAAGTTGCTGACGATGATCGAACGCTTGGCCATCGAATTGAGGACAAACCACTTGGCCACGAAGGCGGCTCTGGAAGCAACGGGCGTGAATTCGCAATCCGCTTCCAGCCGAGCTATGGAAAGCGCGGTAGCGGAACTGGCGGCTTCGCTCAGCGCTTCGCCCGAAGCAACGGCCTCATCAGGCGACTGAAATCCCGTAGTCTTTTCGATCCTCCTTCCGAACTTGTTGACGATGGCACGGTAATCGACCCGCCGGGCCGCTCAAGCGGACAATCGGTTCCCCCTGAAGAAGGTCTCCCCCAATTCTCCGCTGGCCCGGACGCTGCGCTCCCGTCGTCGGCCGATTCTTCCGCGAACCATCACGTTCCGGAAGGAGGAGCCATGAAAAACACCGCTCAATTCTCACTGTCGCTGCAATCGCCGCCGATCAACTACCACACCACCGAGCCGACATTCGCATCCGGCGAGAAGGCCAAGGCCTGCGACATCATCGCGGCCATTCGCACGCTGCACCGCATCGAACAGGAAAAACGCCGAGCAACGCCCGAAGAACGCGATGTACTCGCCCGATTCTCCGGTTTCGGCCCGGTCGCTCTTAGTATCTTTCCCGATCCCGTCACCCACAGATATAAGGAGGGCTGGCAGGACATCGGGGAAGAACTCAAATCGTTACTCACCCCGGACGCGTATGCCTCAGCAAAACGCACCACTTTCAATGCGTTTTACACGTCGGCCGTCGTCATCGCAGCAATGCACACTGCATTGGCGAAACTTGGCGTTCCCAACAACGCCTGCGTCCTCGAACCCGGATGCGGCACCGGCAATTTCATGAGCCTGGCTCCTGAGGGCATGAAGTTCATTGGCGTTGAGTTGGACAGCATTAGCGGCAGGCTGGCACGAGCACTGCATCCCGATGCCGATATTCGCATCGAGAGCTTTGCCGACACACGGTTGCCGCAAATCGACGCCGTTATCGGTAATCCCCCGTTTGCTGACGTGAAACTCGAATTTGGCGGACAGCGTCTATCTTTGCATGACTATTTCATTGCCAAATCTGTTGATGCCCTGAAACCTGGCGGCATTCTGGCCGTGGTCACATCGCACTTTTCATTGGACCGGCAAAACGCAGCGGCCCGCGAAGCATTGGCCGAACAGGCCGACTTCGTTGGAGCGATCCGCCTCCCTTCCGATGCTTTCAAACGCGAGGGCACGGCCGTCGTCACCGACATCATGTTCCTGCGCAAACGCGGCCCCGGCGAACCCGCCAATCATTTTGATCCGGCCTGGCTTGAAACCGCGCCGATGGACATTGATGGGCTTTCGGTGCCGATCAACCGTTACTTTCACAATCATCCCGAAAACGTCCTTGGCACATGGAGCCGAAAAGACACTCTTTACGGCGAAGGTTTCAGCGTCATTTCCAATGGCAACTTGGCCGAGCAGCTTCTAACGGCGATTGCCCGATTACCGGAATACGCGCCCATTGGCCCGGCAGTTCAAGTCTTTGAGCCCCCTGCTTTTGTTCCGTCGCCACCCGAGAAGCATATTAGCGAGGGCAGCTTTTTCGTCGGGGATGATCGGCAAATCTACCAAGTCATCGATGGCACCAGCGAGCCAGTCGTATACGGCGGCACTTCGTTACGGGCCGATGGCACAATGGTCGGCAAGCGCCTTGCGGCCTTGATCGGTCTGCGCGACCGGGCGCGGCGCGTGTTGCAGTCGCAGAACGACGGATGGCCTGAATCCGATCGCAACGACGCCCGCCGCGAACTCAATTGGGCCTACGACTCGTTTGTCAGCCGGTTTGGCCCGATCAACAAGACGACGCTCAGCGAGACCAAAGACGGCTCGGTTGTCCGCCGGATGCCGAACATCGTCAAATGGCGTGAAGACCCGGATGGAATGTTGGTGATGTCGCTGGAGGAATACGACGACGTGACGGGCATTGCGACCAAAGCCCCGATCATGCGGCAGGATGTCGTGGGCAAGACATCGCCGATCACATCGGTTACCAGCGCCCAGGATGGCCTGCTAATCTCGCTCGACCAAAAGGGCATCGTTGACCTGTCTCATATCGCTCAGCTCTACGGAAAGTCCGAAGAGACCATCATCGCCGAACTCGGCGACCTGATCTATCTCGACCCCGAATCGAAGACATGGGAAACCGCCGACGCTTATCTGTCCGGCAATGTCCGGTTCAAACTAAAAGTCGCCGAAGCCGCTGGATGCGAACGCAATGCCGAGGCACTGCGACACGTCCAGCCGGAGGATGTGTTACCCGGCGACATCGATGCCCAACTCGGTGCCCCATTTATTCCAGTAGAGGACATCCGCGATTTTGCGGTTGACTTGTTCCGAGTCGAGCCATCTGCAATCAACATCGGTCATCTCGAACGCGATGCTGTGTGGAGCGTCGAGGGCAATTGGGATTGCGAACGCTCCGTCGCCAACACCAGCGAGTTCGGCACGACGCGGATTACAGGGCTTCGGTTGCTCGATCTCGCACTCAACATGAAATCGCCGACGATCTACGACACGCTCCCGGATGATTCCAAGGTTGTTAATCAAGACGAGACATTGGGGGCGCGGGAAAAACAAAAGGTCGTCAAAGACCGATTCCGCTCCTGGGTTTTCGCCGACGCTGACCGCACCGAACGGTTAGTTCGCCTTTACAACGACACCTACAACAATTTGCGGCTGAGGCACTTCGACGGCTCACATCTCAAATTCTCCGGCATGTGCCAGGGTATCCAACTGGCTCAGCACCAAGTTGACGCGGTCTGGCGCGGCATGAGCGGCGGCAATACACTACTCGCCCATTGCGTGGGTGCCGGCAAGACGTTTGAGATGGCCGCGACGGCAATGAAGCTCAAAGAAACGGGGCTTGCCAAGAAAAGCCTGATTGTTGTTCCTAATCACATGCTTGAGCAGTTCTCCCGCGAATTCCAACAGCTTTATCCCAACGCTCACTTGCTCGTCGCCGGCAAAGAGGACTTCACCCGTGATCGTCGCAAGTTTCTGACAGCAAAGATCGCATCAGGCGATTGGGACGCAATCATCGTCACGCATTCAAGTTTTGAACGAATCGGCATGTCGCGCGATTATCAGGCCGACTTCCTGCGCCAGCAGATCGCCGAGTATGATCAATTGCTGATTGAGACAGCCGCCAACAAGTCCGACAAGGCGCAACGCAATCTAATCAAGACCATCGAAAAGCAAAAGGTCGCCCGCGAGGAAAAGCTCAAGGACTTGCTCGCCGAGGACAAGAAGGACGATGGCCTCGTATTCGACGAATTAGGTGTGGACCACCTCTTCATTGACGAAGCACAGTATTTCAAGAACTTGGAGACGCCGACCAAAATGGATCGCGTCGCCGGCATCCAGACCGGCGGCTCCGAACGTGCCTTCGACATGTACATGAAAGCTCGCTATCTGGATGGCAAGCACCCCGGTCACGGCGTGACTTTCGCTACCGGTACTCCTGTCAGCAATTCAATGGTCGAGATGTATACCATGCAGCGTTATCTTGATCCTGCCGGGCTTCGCTCCCGTGGGATCGAGCACTTTGATGCTTGGGCGGCGACGTTTGGTGAAGTCGTCGAGGCAATGGAAATTGCTCCTGATGGCAAATCCCTCAGACCACGGAGCAGGTTTGCAAAGTTCGTCAACCTGCCGGAACTTCAGCAGATGTTCCGGTCATTCGCCGACGTGCAGACCGCCGAAATGCTTAACCTGCCACGGCCGACGCTCGAAGGCGGCAAGGCACAGATCATCGCCTGCCCGATGTCGGACGAGCAGAAAGCCATGCAGGATGAGCTCGTCGAGCGATATGAAGCCATTCGGTCTTCAAAGATCGATCCACGCCTAGACAATGCTCTGAAGATCACCACCGAAGGCCGTAAACTTGCCCTTGATGGCAGATTGCTATGCGCAACAGCCAATGACTTTGAAAGCTCGAAGGTCAACGCCCTTGCTGAAAAGGTTGCGGAGATTTGGAAACGTACCGCCGCCACACGCGGCACGCAGATGATTTTCAGCGACATGGGCGTCAACCCGACCGAGTGGGGTTTCTCGGTCTACGATGAGGTGATCCGCAAGCTGGTCGAGCATGGCGTACCGAGAGAACAGATCGTCGCCGTTGGCGATGCCGACTCCGACGCCAAGAAACAGGCGCTCTTCGAGAAGGTTCGGCAAGGCTCCATCCGTGTCTTGATCGGCAGCACGTCCAAGATGGGCACCGGCACAAACGTCCAGCGGCGACTTGTTGCACTGCACCACCTCGATGCCCCGTGGAAGCCCGCCGAGGTTGAGCAACGTGAGGGCCGCATACTTCGGCAGGGCAACAGCAACTCCGAAGTCGCCATCTACCGTTACGTCACCGAGGGCAGCTTCGACGCCTATATGTGGCAGACGCTGGAGACGAAGGCCCGGTTTATCAGCCAGGTGATGACCGGCCAATCGGCGATCCGCCGCGCTGAGGATGTCGCCCAAGAGTCGTTGAGCTACGCCGAGGTCAAAGCAATCGCGTCTGGCAACCCTGCTGTGCTGACGCTGGCAGAGGCCGACGCGGAGTTGCAACGTCTGTCGATTCTCCGCAAGAGCCACGCCGATGAGCAATACCTGTCACGAAAGAAACTGAAGGAATTGCCGGACTACATCGAGCGGCTGACTACACGGCTTTCTGGTCTTAAAGCCGATGCGACTACTGCATCCAAGGATGATCGAATCTGCGTTCGCGGACATTGCTCGCACGAGGAGGCTCTTGCCAGACTCGCAAGCGATCTAAACCGCATACCAACCAAGTCTGAACGCCACCAAAAATACCCGCTTGGCAATTTTCACGGTCTTGAGTTTGGCCTTGAACGCTCACCCTTTGGCGGCTCAGATGTTTACCTCGAAGGCAAAGCATATTGCAGAGAACAGCTTAACCGTGAGTCCCAGGGCCCGCGTGCAGTGATAAACGCCCTGACTCGGCTCCGTGATTCCTACGACGCAGAGATTGCCCGAACAAATAAGGAACTCACGCTCGCACGAAACCAATTGAGCGATTATCAGCAGCGTCACGGCATTCCCTTTGTCCATGCCGCATATGCTGACGAATTGGCCCAACTCCGCGATCAACTCCGAAACACGTTGTCAGGCCATGCAGCTGAGAATGAACCGGCGAGCAGGGAGCTTGCCGAACGGATCAAGGCATTGAAGGCCACTCAGACCGTAGAGCCGATTCCCACGAACGTCATCAAACCGAGCCATGCCAATGCGGCGCTTTCACCCGTCACGAATGATGTCCCCCCGGTCCCGGTTTTGGTCGTCGAACATGACATTCCGCCGGTGACGAATTCTGAGTCGATTGAATCCGCGAAACCCATTGAACGAAGGATTTCTGATGATTTGCACGGAAACGGTGACGATCAAGACTTTCGCGTCCGGATCGCCGCCGAATCGCGGCCCGTGTTTCAGCGTTCATTGATTTGAATCATTGGCCGAATAATGGACTTCAGTATAGCCCAACGCAATCATCCAACCTGCACTACCCGGCAGCTACTGCAAGAAGGTGACATTGTCGCCCTCTCGCGCGAGTACCTCCGCCTTACCGACGCTCCCGCCGAACTCCGCTTAGCTCGTGGCCGTCTCACGCTGATCGAGCATGAAGGGGGCGTGCCCTACGGTTGTGTAACCTGGGATTATCCCGGCATCGACGACCGGCTAAACCTGACGGACATGATCCTTGCTCGGGACATCGGGCGATCACTGTAATTCCGCGTTCCGAACGGCACCAAGAGTCGTGTTGGCTCTAGGCACGTCTGTCGCCATTGCCGGTTCTAATCTGCGCCGATTTGTCTGGCATTATGAAATAAGATGCCTCGGCCAATCGAACACGCGATTTGACCGCGTGTCAACGCCGTCAAGTCAGATGAACGAAACGCCGAGGTGGCCATTGTCAAGGACGAGACTCATTTGCGGTTCATTGTTTTTCCGCTTCAAGACGTGAAGACGCTTGTTCAATAATGACATTAAGCGATTCGATTTCAGGCACCGGCAAATTCTTCTTTTTGAGGCGCTCTTTGGCAGATCTAATTGCAGCTGAATATGCTCCGGTTTCTAAACAGACTTTAGGAATGATCTTTGAGTCGGTTTGCCCGCGTTGTGTTTCACCGTTTACTCCAAATAAAAGGAAACGTGCCAGTTCATAGTCGTCGGCCGCGACGGCAGCAAGCGCAGTGACACCAGCGACGTTCCGATCCCAGCCCGTTGTCCCAAGCGCGAGTCGTTGTTTGGCATGGATTGCAGCTTCTTTCGCCAAGGCAGGTACGCGACTACCGTATTCAGGGATAGAAAGCACCGCTTCGGAGAACATCAAAATGTCTAGCGTGCTTGAACGTATTTCGAAAATGGATCGAGACTTCAATCCTCGCATTAGGCTTTCGCAAGTGGCGCGGTACTCGGCTACTGCTCGTTCATTCGTTGCCGTGTCGATATTAAATCCTGGTGCGTGAATGAACTGTGCTGCGCCGTGAAGAAAACAGAAGGTTGCTTCTGGGATTATCTCCATTGTCGTTTTCAATTGGCCCAAAAACGGTTCTGAGGGCTCGCCAGATGTAAGAAACGCCGAGAAGTCAGAATGGAGTAGCGGCTGAAGAGCCTTTCGAAGACATGGTGGGAGCGTGAATCCGAGCAACGATCCTGAATTCTCACCACTGGTGTCGACAAGCAAGTGCATTCGGAGTTTTTGGAATGAATTTCGAATTTCATTCATTTGTATCTCGGTGGGCGAGTAGTCCGAACCCAACGTGCGAATTCGCTGGGCGATCGGCGTAAAAAGGTCCGGCAGTTCACGAAGCCGCGTAAGTGAGAGTGGATCAACCGACCGAAGTTGCTCCAAACGCGAGAACGATCGGTCAAATGCAATCCGATTCTCTCTTAGAACATCGATTATCAGGGCAAGGATTGAAAATTGCGGAAGCGTTGAAAATGTATCCGTGGCCAAACCGACCGTGACGCGGGCCTCGGTGAGCTCGCCAAGGATGGTCTGAAAAAAAGCGGTTTGCATCCATGTATCGACACGCGAGGGATCTTCAGCGAGCGATTGCCGAAAATACGACAAGGCTTCCGTGGCGGAGTTCGCTAAGAATCCTCGAGCATAGAATTCGACGGCAGGTGCTGGCGAGTGGCTCAACGAATTCCGTATCAGTTGTTCGCCGTTAGAATCGCCCGCGGCAAACAACAGTTCGCCTCGAAGCAGTTCGACTTCGGCGACAATGCCATCATCAGGCTTTACATCGTACAATGTGTCCAACAGACGGCGAGCGTCAGGGCGACGCATAAGCGCCAAATATCCCTTGGCTCGATTCAGTTGCATTTGCGCGTCTTCAACATGGCCTTGGTTGGCGACCTCATCGTATATTCGGATCACTTCACGCCAATCGCCGCGTTGTTTGGCAAGATTTGCCGATGATAAGCGACCAGCGATGAGTTTCTCATGCGCGACAGCGGCAGCTTTACTGGCATACATAGCCGTCGTCCCCATGCCCGCGACCGCCACCGTCAATGCAGCAATAATTGTTGCCGCCGCCTTATTGCGACGCACCCATTTGTGTACCTTCTTCAACGAGCTCGCAGTTTGTGCGTAGATTGGTTCATTGCGCTGAAACCGCCCCAAGTCGGCAGCGAATTCTGCGGCTGTAAATCGTCGCAACGGGTCTTTATCCAAACATTTGAGGCAGATCGTTTCCAAGTCGCGCGGTATTTGGGGTACAAGCTGCCGGAGCGATACCGGGTCAAGTGACCTGATTTGGATAAGGGTGTCGGCGGCAGTAGCCGCGCGAAATGGCGGTCGGCCCGTCAGCAATTCATAGAGAATGACGCCGAGCGAATAAATGTCTGCCGCTGGACCCACGTTTTTTGCGTCGTTTGTCTGTTCAGGGGCCATGTACTGCGGCGTGCCGAGTGCCGCGTCACTCTGCGTATGGTCTTGATTCGAGTCCAGACGTTTTGCCAGCCCGAAGTCCGAGATTTTGAGAGTGCAGAGTTCCAGCGGCGTTTCCGGCGACTCCACCAGCAGTACGTTTGATGGTTTCAGATCACGGTGGATAATGTCACGACGGTGGGAGACGCCGATTGCATTAGCCAGTTGTTCCACCATTCGTGCCGCCAGCGTCGGGGAAACCGGGGCACCGTCCATGCGGCGAGCCAGACTGTCGCCTTGACAGTATTCCAAGGTGAAAAACGGCTGACCTTCATGAATGCCATAGTGATAGAGCCGGACAATGTGGGGGTGTTCGAGCTCGGCAAGTGACGCCGCCTCGCTATGAAAACGATCCAAATCTACTTCGTCGGCATGTTGGCCGGTTCGAATCAGTTTCAACGCGATCAGCCGACCAACGGCAATTTCGCGAGCAAGAAATACGATGCCCATGCCGCCCCGGCCGAGTCGTTTCAGAATCTCGTAGCCTGGAATGCTCGGTAAGGGCGAGTGCCTAGTGGCCGGCAGTGGTCGGCCGGCCGGCTGTTCGGATACCGTAGCCGTTCCGTTTTCAGGGGATTCCGCAGCGTCCAAATCAAAGAACTTGCGCAGCTCAGGATGCCGAAGATCGTTCACAGTCGAATCCTCCGGTCACTTGCCATTTTCTGGGTCGAGCAAGGCGATTTCTTGTTCCAACATCTTTTTGATGTTCTTGCAGGCTGTTGCAACGAAGTCAGATGTTGTTTCCAGCCGCGATGCAGCTTCGCTTGTGGCAAGCCCTTCGCCTCCTAATGCCGGGGAGACGGTGAGGCAGAATGCTTCCCAAGTTTTCGGATTTCCTTGCGGATTTTTCAAAATGCGCAATTGAACACGTTGGCACGCTTCCTCGAATACTTCCAGATCGAACGTTTTTTGGAGCCGTTCCATCAAGTCGATTTCCGCTTCGTGCGTTTCCAGAACATCAAGTCCCAGCGGGGCCGTCGCAATTGCACGGCGATTGCGACATGCGTCGCGGCAAGCGTTAGTGGCCACCGTCTTTAGCCAAGCGCGAAAACTCTTCGACGGGTCATACTCAAACCGACGCATCGACTTGAGCAAACCGATCAAAATCTCCTGAACCGTATCATCGGCTTCACATTGAGCGTCCGGGCAACGAGCCTTGAACCACGCCAGGCACCAACCGTAGAGTGGTCGCTGGTATCGTGTGGAAAAAGCCCGCCACGCTGACGCATCATCAGTGTTGCGAAGCCGCCGGAGCAGCGACGGATTTGTTTCAAGCGACGATATGTCCGTCACCGCCAATTCTTCTGAAGTATTTTCCCTCAGTGCTTCCATCCGAGCCACCCCGTTTGCGTATTAAGTATGTGCTGAAGGCCAGTCAGAGCGCTTGGCTTGCCATATCTCCCTCGTTGCGACGGCGTAATGCGACGCAAGCATTACGATTCCGTACAAACGAGGCCGATGGCACGGCGGGGCCCAATAGGCAGGATGGTTGAGTCGCAAGCGGTTGGTTTATTGCCCGAATTGCGATTTGGCCCTTGTCAACGACGACGATGACGGCGGTAAACCGCCGCAAACCGTCAACGGCATTCAACGGCGACGCTAGAATAGCCCTCAATCGGCGAATGAACTGCGACGTGACGAGAGTCGTAAGCCGGGTCAATGGTTGACCGCATCGGTTCGAGTCTCCGCTGATCGAAGATTACCTTACGCTTCAGGGAATGCGACTATGCCACGTCCAAAGCACCGAACCCGACTCTTCAGCCGTTTGCTATTGCAGCGGCTGGAAGATCGTTTGGCTCCTGCTGCGATAGCGTGGGACGGCGGCGCCAACACGCTCAAATGGACTGACGCCAAGAATTGGAGCACCGACACGCTGCCGGGACTCAATGATGATGTCACGATCAACGTGCCAGGCAATATCACCGTCCACTTTCAAGGGAGCCCGACCACGATTCAGTCACTGAATCTCGTCGATAACTTAACCATCACCAGCGGCTCCCTGACCGTGAGCGGAGCTTTGTCAACCGGTGCAGGTAGCACACTGCAAACTGCGGGCATAGGCGTCGGTTTTTCGGCATTTGGAGCAACGAGCGCAAATGCGACGAATTTGATCGCAACCGGCGGTTCGAAGCTGAGTCTACCGTCATTGACGAGTTATAATGGCGTGGGCGCGATTGACTCCGTGTTGTCGGCCAACGGCACCGGCAGTGTCTTGGACCTGCCGGCGTTGACAAACGTGACCGGCGCACCGGTGCCGGGCCAAGGTCTCGGTCCAAATACGGGAGTGACATTCCAGGCCAGCGGCGGCGGAGTCGTCAACGCTGCCGCACTCACGCAAATCATCGACCCGGCCGCAGGCAGCCTGCTTAACCGCCGTTTTGTTCTTACCGCCGACGGAGCCGGGAGCCGAGTTGACCTATCCGCATTAACAGCGTTCGTCGATCAGTCCACCGCCATATCCAACAACGAGAATCAGGGTGTCTCCCGCATCGAAGCGACCAACGGCGGCGAACTCCACATCCTTCTACTCACCAGCCTTAACAACACCAATCTCACCATTGCCGGGACCACGAGCGTCGTTCCCGTCGCTCAGTTCACGAAAATCAGCAACGCGGTGATAACCGTCAGTGGTACGGCCGCCTTCACGGGCTTGACCGATTTGACGCGTTCAACGTTGACTGCAACCGGCGGCGCAAACATGACTTTGCCCAGCCTAACTACGCTGGATGGAACAAGCCTTGGGGCCAACGGTGGATCAAAGGTGAGCCTCCCGGCCCTGACAAGTTACAATGGCGTGGGCGCGATTGACGCCGTGTTGTCGGCTAACGGCTTGGGCAGTGTCCTTGATCTGTCCGTATTGACGAATGTGGCCGGTGCGCCAGTGCCGGGCCAAGGCCTCGGTCCAAATACGGGAGTCACATTCCAGGCTAGTGCCGGCGGAGTCGTCAACGCCGCCGCACTCACGCAAATCATCGACCCGGCCGCAGGCAGCCTGCTTAACCGCCGCTTCGTTCTTACGGCCGATGGAGCAGGGAGCCGCATTGACCTATCGGC
>JANLTA010000521.1:0-2533 GCA_031362705.1 Gemmataceae bacterium
CGCTGCCATTTGGCTTGCATCCATTGCCGCAGATGTTCGGCCATCGTGGATCGCAAGCGCGCTTTGACATCTTCGATCCGCGCTGTCTTGCGCTTGATGGCAACGCGAACAACAGCTTCCTCCGGTCCGCCAGTCCATAGATAGACACTGTTGATCGGATAACTCGATGGCACGACGCCGACATATCCCAGCGACATGGCCACGTTGTCCGCACCCACCGTTTCGCCGATGAAGCGAAGAGCCTCGCGGGTGATCTCTTCGGTTTGTTCAATGCGTGTCCCTGTGGCGGCTTTGAGCCGGAACTGGAACATCCCCGCATCCACTTGCGGAAATATCTCAGTGCCGACGTTGCGACCAAGCAACACCACGACGCTGCCAGCGACAATCACATAGGCGGGAATTATCCAACCACGAATGTGAACGACCGCTCTGATCAGGTTGTGATAACACGCCGTCACCTGCTTTTGCATTATCCCAGGCGCTGCTTCTTGATCGTGTTTTCTAAGCAACCAAACCGCCAGCACCGGCACCAGCGTGCTCGACAACACGTAGCTGGCGATCATCGAGAATCCGACCGTCAGCGCCAACGGTACAAACAGCGCTTGTGCTGCCCCTTGCAATGCAAATGATGGGACAAACACGGCCAGGACACACAACATCGCCAACAACCGTGGTACTGCCGTCTCTGAATTACCCCAGCGCACGGCCAGTGACACCGAGTTGGTTCGCCGCAGTTGCGTGTGGATGTTCTCCACTTCAACAGTCGCTTCATCGACGAGAATGCCGACGGCCAGCGCCAGCCCGCCGAGCGTCATCAGATTGATGGTCTGACCCGTTGACCATAATGCGATGACTGCACCAATGAGCGCCAACGGGATATTGAGCACGACGACAATGACGCTGCGCCAATCGCGAAGGAATAGCAGCACCATCAAACCGACCAGTCCGGCCGCCAGGCTCGCTTCCAGACCGACATTCCAAATCGAGTTGGTCACGTACGGTGATTGGTCGAACTCGAACGTGACGCGAATGTCGTCAGGCAGCACCGCTTGCATCTTGGGCAACTCGGACCGCACGCCGTTGATCACGGCCAGTGTGCTGGCACTGGCCCGTTTGGTGACGACGATGTACACGGCGCGCTTGCCGTTGATGAGCGCATAACCGGTGGCCACATCGCTGGCATCATCAATGAGTGCCCGATCCGTCGAAGGGTCACGCCGCACGACGTCACGCATGAACACGCCGGGCTTGACCTCAATCGCGCCCAGGTCTTGGGGCTTCACCACCATCGAATCGATCGGCACCAGCGGCATTTTGTCGCCGATGCGCACGGCTCCGGATGGACTGATCGAATTACCCGCGGCCAACGCCTGCACCACCTCATCGGCGGAAATGCCGTACGAACGCAGCCGATCCGGGTCGGCGCGTACTACAATCGTGCGCTGGTTGCCGCCAAACGGCGGCGGCGCGGACACGCCATCGATCGCGCCAAACATCGGCCGGACTTTGAACAGCGCCTGATCCTGAATCTCGCCGACCGTTTTCGTCTCACTCGACAACACGAGATAACCGACCGGCACGCTGCCGGTGTCGAAGCGCATGATGAACGGCGGCACGGTGCCCGGCGGCATGAAAGCCCGCGAACGGTTGACATAACCGACTGTCTCGGCCAACGCCTGAGCCATATCGGTTCCCGGATGAAAAAACAACTTCATCAACGACACGCCTTGCACGTTTTTCGATTCGACGTGATGAATGCCGCTGATGTAAAGGAAGTGATACTCGTAGTAGTTGGCGATCAGCCCTTCCATTTGCTGAGGGTCCATGCCGCCATATGGCTGACATACGTAGACAACGGGCAAATTAAGCGCCGGGAATATGTCTACTTTCATCCGCATCAGCGCGAATACTCCGCCCGCCATCAATCCGACCATCGCCACGATAATCGTGATCGGATGACGCAGAGCAAAGCGAATCGGGTTCATCGCAGATCCGGTGATGTGGCAAGCTTCAAATCAACGCGGTGTTCGGATATGTAGTTATACCATACGTCGTTGAAAACCGGCTCAGTCGATAAACCGACCTATTTTGGCACTGAATGCGGCACATTGGTCGCCAGCGGTGTCGCCATTCGTGCCGGTTGTTCCATCGTCGCCAACATGCCAGATGCTGGATTTCCCAGCGCACGATAGAGTCGAAATTGGCCACGGTTGTGGTCCGCAACCGCCGCATAATAATCGTGGTAAGCCCGGTCGAGCGCCGCAATGGCCGCGACGACTTCTTGTGGGCGAATCACCAATACGTTGACTTCGCCGATGCGTTTGGTCTGCGACAATCCCTGCATATTGAGTTCGACGGACGTGATGGCGTTTCGCAATTCCTCTTCGGCCCACCGCATGCGCTTGCCGGCGCGCTGGGCTTGCGCATGCGCTTGCACGACATCGGCCGCCACGCGATCCTGCGTGCGGAACAACTCCAACACGGCAATGCGATTTTCGGCACTACGCTCCTTCACGGTCGCGCGATTACCCAA
>JANLTA010000523.1:0-4914 GCA_031362705.1 Gemmataceae bacterium
GCCCCCACGGCAAGATCGCCTGAAGCCGCGTCATCAAACTCGTGAGTTGCGAGGCACTTAAGTAAGAGGGTGTGCCGCCGCCGAAGTAAACAAACTGCAATTCCCGTCCAGCAACGGCGGGTTTCCGCGAGTACAACTCGACTTCGCGGATAATCGCCTCACTATACGTCGCGACTTCGTCGCCGTTCTTGTCGGTGTAAACTCGAAAGTAACAGAACTTGCACCGTTTACGGCAAAACGGAATGTGCAAGTACAAACCCAGCGGAGTGTCTTTTGCGGGCGGGGCATTAAGCGCAGCATATGCGGCCTTTAAATAATCCGGCGTCCAAGCGGCAAACGGCGGATAGTTGGCAACAAAGTAATTGCCCAGACCCGTGCGCTCACGACTATCAGTAACGATGGACATGCACTAACTCACCTGCCGGCTCACTTCTTCCCTAGACAGTATACCGTTCCCTTGTCCGTGCTGATCACCAACCGACCGTTCGATACGGCCGGTGATGCGATAATCTGCCCATCCAGCCGTATTTTCTGCAGCTCGGCACCCGTCGCCACATCCAGCACATAAAGATGATGGTCGTATGATCCGACGTACACACGCTGCCCGGCGACCACAGGCGAACTGTCCACGCGGTTGCCAGTCTGGAAGCTCCACACGTCCTTGCCGGTATCCCGTTCGAAGGCATACACGCGCCGATCCCGGCACCCGGCGATCACCAGCTTCTCTGTCACTGCGACGGATGCGTAAAACGGCTGTCGCTTCGTCGCCGTCCACTTGATCGACATGATGCCGAGATCAACCGCAAGAACATTGTTCGTCATCGTGCCGACAAATAACTGTCCGCCGGCTACCGCGGCCGATGCGCCCACCTGTCCGCCGAGTTGTGTCGTGGCCAACTCTTTGCCCGTAGCGACATCAAGCTGGTGCAACGCACTGTCACAACCGGCCGCATAGGTCTTGCCATCAGCGATCACTGGCGTGCCATACACGGGGCCGCCGGCCACCTGGAACTTCCACTTCGATTTGCCGTCGGCGCGGTTCAGGCAATGAAGCTGCTCGTCTCCGCACCCGAACAATACGGAATCGCCGACGAAGGCGATGCCGGATGTCACTTCAGCCTCGGCGTTGAATTTCCAATTCACTTCGCCTTTGGCCGCGTCCACGCAGTGAAACACGCCATCGTCATTACCCGCGAACACTTTGCCGCCATGCACGCCGACGGGTGCCTTGATTGCGCCGACTTCGGTTTGCCACTTTTGCTTGCCATCGGCCAAGTTGAGCGCGAACAACTTGCCATCCATCGAGCCCACGTAAACTACACCGCCGACGATCGCCGCTGTAGACTCGACGGCGCTGCCTGCCTTGAACATCCACACCTCAACCAGTGTGTCGGGAAGTGCCTCTTTCACCGAGGCCGTCTGTTCCGCACTTCCGCGAAACGTAGGCCAATCGGCTGCAAGGGTCACCAACACAATAAATATGGCAACAATAAGTCGATACACGTGTCACCCAATGTTTGCAGCTTTGATCCCACGACAATATCATTATGCCAGTTTGCTTGAATTGAGGGCAAGTTCAGCGGCAGGTAGTGTCTCAGGTTGGTTTTCTTTGTGCTTCCTTCGTGTCCTTTGTGTCTTTGTGGTTGGTCTTAAGAACTCACCACAGAGACACAGAGAACACAAAGGAAAACACAAAGAAGTCGATATCAGTTCATACGTGTCGATTACCCCCGCCACGGCAAACTGCGACACTACCCAGCGGAACCATGACGGCCTTTGTCAGCCCGCATTTACAAGCGATTTGTGTCGAAACTCGCCACTTGAACTTCGAGGCGAAATTCCCACAATAAACTTTCGCGCCTGAGGGCAGTCTTGCCTGCCGGGCTGCTCGTTTCGTTTGCGGGGAAGGGCCTGTTTTTCATGGATATTCTCAAGCTACCCACTAAGCCGCGCGCCGAGGCCGGCACCCGGCCCTCCGGCAAACTGCGGAAGGAAGGCTTCGTCCCGGCCGTGGTTTACGGGCATAAGAAGGCCCCGGTCCATTTGGCCCTACAGCACGACGTCATCGAGTCGGCCCTTCGCCATCATGTCCGGCTGGTCGAACTGGAGCTTCCGGGCGGCAACGAGACGGCGCTCATCAAGGAAGTCCAACACGATTATCTCGGCAAAGCCATCCTGCATGTGGACTTTGCCCGCGTTGATAAAGACGAAAAGATCATCATCGAGGTTGAGGTTGAGTTGAAGGGCATTGCACCGGGTGCCGCCACTGGTGTACTTGATCAACCGCTGCACGTGCTCAAGGTGGAATGCCTTGCGGCCCAAGTGCCGGAATCGATCCGCGTGAACATCAGCGCCTTGCAGCTCGACCAGGCCATCCACGTGAAAGAGCTGGTTCTGCCGCCGGGTGTGCGTTGCCTCAACGATGCCGATGCGATCGTAATTGCCGTGAAGCCGCACGTTGCCGCGGTCGAAACGCCGGTCGGCCTACCGGGTGCGGAAGCCGTGACCGGCTCCGAGCCGGAAATTGTCGGCCGCCGCGTGAAGGTCGAAGAACCGGCCGAAGAGAAGAAGTGATCAGCGGCCAGTCGCCATGAAGATCATCGTCGGTCTTGGCAATCCGGGTTCACGCTATACGGGGACTCGGCACAACGTCGGGTTCGACGTGGTGGACTGGTTGGCGGCCGGCGGGGGTACCGGGCCGTTTCGCAGCCGGTTTCAGGCCCAGGTGGCCGAGTTCATCGAAGGTGCCGAGTCGGTACTTTTGTTGAAGCCCGAGACGTTCATGAACCTCTCGGGGCAATCGGTGCGGGCCGCGCTCGACTTTTACAAACTGCGAGTGGAAGACTTGCTGGTCGTTTGCGATGACATTGCTCTGCCGATGGGCAAGTTGCGGATGCGGGAATCCGGCACGCACGGCGGGCACAACGGTCTGCGGAATATTCAGGAACACCTGGGCACCGCGGCCTACTGCCGACTGCGAATCGGTGTGGGTGAGCCCGGCGACGATGCCGTCGATCACGTGCTGGGCCGATTCAAACCCGGCGAACGTGACGCTATGATGGCCGCCGTGCAGATAGCCGGCCAAGCCGCTCTCGTGTGGGTCCGGAATGGCCCGGCCGAGTGTATGAACCGATACAACGGAGCGCCCGAGAAAAAGAAGGTTAGCGACGCTTCGAAGAAGCGTCCGAAGAAAGACGAAACGGAAGAACCCAATGCCAGCGCAGATGTATGAATGCCTGATCATGCTTGATTCCTCGAAGGTCGGCGGCGACCTCGACACGGTCAAGAACTCGATTCACGCCATTTACGATAAGCACAAGGCTGAGATTCTCGCCTCGCGCCCATGGGATGAGCGCAAGTTGGCCTTCCCCGTGAAGAAGCAGAAGAAGTCGCTGTATTACCTGACCTACGTGCAGGCAGACAGTCAGCACGTCAAAGCCATCGAACACGACTTGACGTTGAACGAAGCCGTCCTGCGGTTCATGGTCATTCGCATCGACGCGAAGCTCAGCGACACCATGTTGGCGCTCGCAAAAGACCCGCGTGCCCTGGCATTGCAGGCCGCCAACGAAGAGATGGTGGACGAATACGAAATGTCAGGCGGCGGTCGCGGACGCTAAGTACAGCGCCGACGCTTAGGACTACAAACATTGGCCGCACGGACGTAGGCTGACCAACACCGCCCGTACCCTCGTCACCACGGAGTGCTGCCCATGGCTAATGTCAACAAAGTCATCCTGGTGGGCCGACTGACCCGCGACCCGGAGTGCCGCACGTTCTCCACCGGCGGCAAGGTCGCCAAGTTTGGTTTTGCCGTCACGAACCGCAAAAAGAACGGTCAAACCGGCCAATGGGAAGACGAGCCGATGTTCATCGACTGCGATGCCTTTAATCGCGGCGATACGTACAAACTCGCCGACATTATCGAACAGTATCTTCGTAAAGGCTCGCAAGCCTATCTCGAAGGCAAACTGATTCTCGACACATGGGACGACAAGGCCACTGGTCAAAAGCGACAAAAACACAAGATGTTAGTCGATACCATGCAGATGTTGGATCCCAAAGGCAGCGACCGGGGAGCATCAGGCCCGCCGCGGGCCGCGGCAACGCCGGATCAGTACAATAGTGGTCCCGGCGATTCAGGCGGAGAGGACTATGGACAGCCCTCCGAATCCGTATCGGCCGGCAGCAACGATAACGAGAACATTCCGTTCTGATCGCATTTAGGATCACGACATGGCGAAGACCAAGACGAAATCTTCCAGTCCGGCGGCCAGCAAAGCCAAGGACACGGAGAAGGCCAAGCCGCAGCCGAAGGTCAAGAAGCGGAATCAGATCCTCAAAGGCAAGCACGGCGGCCAGCTCGTTGTGCTCGTTGAGGACATCCCGCATCTGGGCAAGTCCGGCGATATCGTCGAAGTGAAGACCGGCTACGCCCGCAACTTCCTGTTGCCGTACAGCAAAGCCACCATTCCGACGCCGCACAACATCAAGTTGTTGGAGCGGTATAAAATTCGGGTTCACCAGGCCCGCGAAGCTCGCATTGCCGACTTGAAGGTGCTGGCCGCGCAGATCCAATCTGTCAGCGTCACCATTGAGGCGAATGCGAACGAGGAAGGGCACCTGTTCGGTTCAGTTGGACCGCAGGAGGTCTCAAAGGCGCTCAAGGGCCGCAACTTGCAGAGACCAATAAATTCTACGAAGGTTATTGGAGTGAAAGTTTTCCACGGTATGTTTATATGGTTTTTCTCTTTCTAGTTTGAAAAAACCAAGGCAAATGAATTGTTTTGACAGATGGATATTTGTAGGCGAAACAGAAGGCTTGAGTTGGGTTCGAAGCAGATTAAAAAAAGAAAAAGGGAGATTAAAATACAAATACTGGTTATGGTTATGAAATTTTTATTAAAGAAATTC